>CAZRTM010000115.1:10880-12221 GCA_964602995.1 uncultured Ardenticatenaceae bacterium | reverse complement strand
GCGTCGGCCACCGGGCGGTTCCCGGCAACAGCAGTCCACAGGCTGGGAAAAAGGACGCCTGTAATGGGCCAGAAGTAGACGAAACCTCGCTCTTCAACGTAGGTCAGCGCTTCTTCTCTGCTTTGCAGGCGTTGTTCGGGAGACAGCCGGAAGGTTCGGGTACGATAGGCGTCGATTTCAGCGGATAGCACAGACATAGCCTCTATCTTACTTAGAGGCTATGATTTGTGCAGCACCTTTCTCCCGTTCTTAACACATCCATTCTCAACGCCTCTGCCTGCAATGGAATAGCTGAGATGTTATCTACTTTATCCTTTCTATGTGCGCTAAGGTGCTGTATGTGGAGGCTCCTCCATATATGTTATAGTGCGATGTAGGCAGAGAGGAGGTAACTGCTTCGTGATCGAGCAACGTTTAGAGCCGGGCGCTCTGGCTGATAAGTCCATTACGCTGCGGCCCGGCACCATTGATGATTCGCAGACCGTTTACCGCATTTTTCAAGAGTCGATCCTGGACCTCGGCCAGCGGCTCAACGTAATGGACATCACTGGCGGCACCGACCCCGAATTGCTGGCGCCGTTTTGGGAGTTGCGACGGCCGCTTTTTGAGCATCTGGCCCGCACTGCCTACCGTTTCTGGATAGCCGAAGTGGATGGTGAAGTGGTGGGGTATGCCCGCAGCATCATGCGCAGTGGCGTCTGGGATTTGACGGAGTTCTTTGTGCGACCCGGCTTTCAGGCTGCAGGCCTGGGGCGTGCGCTCTTCTCGCATGTCTTGCCGGAAGAGGAGGTCAGGCACAAAGCGATCATCGCCACCACCGATACACGGGCACTGGCGCGCTATCTGAAGGCCGGCATCTATGCCCGTTTCCCAATTGTCTACTTCTCCCGTTCGCCACAATCGGTGGAGCTGGAAAGCGATTTGCACTTTGTGCCCATGACGGATAGCGACAGCACATTGCAGACCCTGGCAGCGTTGGATGAGCAACTGCTGGGGCACAGCCGCGAGGAAGAGCACCGGTGGCTGATGCAGGTACGGCAGGGGCATATTTATCTGCGCGATGGTCAGGCGGTGGGCTATGGCTACACCGCCAGCGAAAGCGGCCCTTTTGCCCTGCTGCAAAAGGAGGATTTTCCGGCAGTGCTGGCCCACGCTGAACGGCAGGTAGTTGCAGAAAGTGACACCTTCGGGATGGAAGTGCCGCTGGTGAATGAAGCGGCGGTTAATTATCTGCTGGGGCAGGGGTTCGAGATGGATGCGTTTTATACCTTCTTCATGAGTGACAGGCCATTCGGGAAATTCGAGCATTATATCTTCCCCAGCCCGCCCTTTTTCCTCTAG
>CAZRTM010000115.1:9474-10780 GCA_964602995.1 uncultured Ardenticatenaceae bacterium | reverse complement strand
AATTGCGGTAGTGGTTATGTTATAATGCGCACTGCGGCGGATATGGCGCCCGCTATAGAATCCATCATATCGCAACAATTCCATCGCTATCTCCTGACCCGTCAAGACTGGTATCGACACCCACATCGTGCATTGCCGAAATTCCATATCTTGCTGCTTTGCTGTGAGCGCAGTCACTCTGGCATCTTCCGGTCGTCGAGTGGTCCACTGCCATGTCCGGCCGGAAGTAGATAATAAGGAGGTAGTTATACAATGCGGTCTGTGCGTGATCTTGATTGGGCGCTATCCGATGTCAGTGCCAGCTCGGCGGGAGGGTCGCCGTTTTTGATCGCCTATGGTGCAACGTTGTTCGTCACGGCCATTCTCTACTGGTTTCTTCCCTTAGAGACTGTGGCCCTCGTCGCCATCTTCCAGGGTACAGCCGCTTTGCCGGTGGCGTTCTTCCTGGAGCGGCGCATGGGTTCTGCGACGATGGCGGCGGACAATCCCCTGCGCTCCCTCTCGGTGCAGATGGCGATGTCGCAGGTGGTGGCGTTGCCGGCTGTGATCATTGCCTACAACCTGAACCCGGCAACGGTGCCTGCCGTGCTGGCTGCCATTGGCGGCGGACATTTCCTGCCGTATGCCTGGCTGCACCGGACACGCCTCTATCTGGTGTTGGGCGGCGCCATCTCCATCGGCGCTTTTGCGCTGCAGGTGTTGCTGCGCTCCAATGCGTTTCCTTACATTTTGCTCTTTATGAGCCTTCTCTATTGGATCATGGCGCCGTTGGTCTATCGCCATGCGGCTCGCGTTGACCAGGTGCAGCAGGGGGATGTGAACCCGGCCCAGTAAGCCGGCACCCTGAGCGCACCTGTTCCTCACTGCTCCTCTATAACTCAACCGGGATATTGTCACAATAACAATATGACACCGTCATATTGTTATTGTGATTTTTTGCACTAATGGATATTGACAGTTGTGGTAGAGTTAAATTGTAGCAACAGAAAAGATCACTTTAAGCAGAGGTAATGATAATGAGTGAAAGAACAATGGAAGGAAAAGTTGCAATCGTTACAGGAGGGAGCTCTGGTATTGGACTGGCCACGGCCAGGGAATTTGCCCGCAGAGGCGCCCATGTGGTCGTATCTGATGTGGCGGATGAAGCGGGAAAGAAAGCAGTCTCAGAAATTGAGGCCGAAGGCGGCAGCGCCATTTACGTGAACGCCGACGTTTCTAATTCGGAACAGGTAAAGGCGCTGGTGGAGAAGGCGGTGGAGACGTTTGGACGTCTTGATTATGGAGTCAACAACGCCGGCATCGGCGG
>CAZRTM010000115.1:0-9374 GCA_964602995.1 uncultured Ardenticatenaceae bacterium | reverse complement strand
GGTGTTCGCGTCAACTCGGTGTGCCCTGGTTTCATCTATACCCCGATGCTGGAAAATGCCGGTATGGCAGAGGGAACCGAGCTGTACAATCAGATTGCAGGTATGCACCCTGTACAGCGCATGGGTACCCCGGAAGAAGTGGCTAATATGATCGTCTGGGCCTGCTCCGACGAGGCCTCTTTCGTCACTGGGACGGCGCTGATGGTTGACGGTGGTTTCACCGTACAGTAGACATTCGTTACGATATCAGTAATTTCAGGCGCCCTGATGTCCTCTCCTCCACATCAGGGCGCCTCCTTTTATCCAATTTCCAGGCAGGATTCAGCGGCCAGCCAGAATAACTTCTCGCGCACGCTGGTCTGCTGTTGCCAGTGGCGTGAATCCCAGGTGTCGCTGCTAACGTCATCGCCACAGTAGAGAATTTGCCCGGCAATGACGCCGCGGAACTGAGCGACGGCAAAGAAGGCCGCCGCTTCCATTTCCACCGTCACGCACCCTTCAGCCCGCCGTCGCTGAATTTTGGCTGGCGTTTCGCGGTAGGGCGCATCGGTGGTCCACGTTTTGCCCACAATGTAGCTGACGTTGTCCCGTTCTAATACCTTCTCAATGGCGGCAATCGCTTCCGGGCTGGCCGCCACTTCGCGCGCTGGCGGCAGGTAGTGGTAAGAAGTGCCCTCGTCGCGCACAGCGGTGGCCGGAATGACAATGTGGCCCAGGCCGAGACCTCCGTCCAGGGCGCCGGCCCCGCCGCAGAAGATGAATTTGCGGCAGCCGAAGGCGATCAGGTCGTCGAGGAAAGCAGCAGCCAGAGGAGCGCCAACGCCGGGGTGGCAGAGGGCCAGCCGTTTTCCATCCACGTTCAGCTCGTAGATCGGATTGTCCCCAATTTCGGAGCCAAGGTTGGCAACAAATGTCAATCTCCCTTCTTCTCTTAACCCAGTGATGACGTCCTGGAAGAAGCAGAGGACGCAATGCTCGGGAATGTCGATGGGTAATAAAAGCTCGCTTGGTTCAAGGAGGGCCTTTCTGGCGGGGTCATACTCCAGAATGGGGTAGTCGCAGCGGAGAACGGCCTTTTCTTCGTCCAGCGTTGCCGGTAGCTGGAAGTTGCCATCCTTTTCTGGCGCAAAGGGAATGACCTGCACGACGGCGTCCAGGTTCAGCGGCCCGTAAATGTGCGGGAATTCCTGGCCTGTCTCATAGCAATCCTCGTATTTGATGGCTGTCTGCACGTGGTCGGCATCGATACAGAGCAGCACTAGGTCGCGTTGCCCGTGGTAGAGAGCGTTGGCCACGCCTACCACCTGGGCAGGGGTGGAGCAATGGATGAACCCTTCGTCTTTCAGTGATGGTGGTTCATAAGCGCCCTGTTCCTGGGCGCGCACCCAATGTTGGTAAGGAATGATATGCAAAACGAGATTCATAACACTTCTCCCTCAGCGTTGGCGCGAGATTAATATTTTATGATAGCAACAGGGGAAACAGGAGATAAACGGGCCAGGTTATCGTACAGTCAAGCTCGAGCCTCGTCAAATGGTTGGACCCCTGGAGCCACTCACCGCTATCTCAGCCTGACAGCTCTTACAACCAACTTTCGGTTCACGACTCAATAGCCGTGTGTGTGTCTCCATGACAAGATTGAGACAGAACGGGATCATCATCCTGGCTTCTACTGTGACCCTGCTTCTCCTGGCGCTTACCGCAAGGCCAGGCCTGAGCACTCACGTTAATCCTCAGTATATCGATTACAATGCTAAATGCTCCGATCTGGCTCCCGATGGGGTTGAGTGGGATGAGTTGAAGGTAGGGCCGGTCGAAGACGGTAGCTACTCGCAAGGTTCGCTGACCGTTACGCTGGACGTGGAACAAGGGGATGACGCCGATGTTATGGCCTGGTCGGCCAACATGGGCGTTGATGGTGTGTTTGTGAAGGGCGGGCCGGGAGGCCACTTCTATCACTATGGCTCCAATGCTACCTCCGATACGGGCCTGATTGCGCCCTTCAACGAGAACAACGGCAAGCCCTATAAGCCAGGTCACATGCTGTTCTGCACTCTGAACCGGCTGCCGACCGCAAGTGTGACGGCAACACCGTCCTCATCCGCCACGTCGTTGCCACCACCGCCCCCTGCAGAGAACACTCTCACGCCGACACCGTCTTCATCTGCTACACTGACGCCAACGCCGTCCTCATCTGCTACACTGACGCCAACGCCGTCCTCATCCGCTACCGCTTCGCCCACGGCGTCGGGCACGGCAACCGGCACGCCATCGCTCACCCCTTCCGCGTCCCCTTCTGGCACCCCGTCGGGGACCTCCTCCACCACTCCTTCCGCCACCAGCACCCCTCCCACGGTGACTGCCGAACTACCCACCGCCACGGGGACGTTGCCTCCTCTCACTGCCCGGGTGTTTGCTCCATTGTTATGCCGCGACTGTTCAATTCCGCCCGGAGAGCCTAACAATACGTGTCCTATTTCATACGGCCTGCAACCAGACACCATTTACGAATTCTACGCCGACGATGTGCACGACTGGTACTGGTTCCGCCTGGAGGAGCCGGCAGAACTACAGATCCGCCTGGAAAACTTTATGCCGCTCGACGGGCAGTTGGCCGCTTACTACGGCAGCGATTGCAAGGACGCTGCTTTGCTGAAAAACTATGGCAATCCCACGCTGGAGAAGGCGCTTTCCCTGGGCCAACGGCCGGCCGGTCTTTATTTCATTTACGTCAGCAATGATGGTGACTTGAACAGCAGCGACCCTTACCGGCTGATCATCGCAACGGAGTAGGCGCTATGGTAGATCGACGGTTACCTCGTTCAGCGTGATGAAATCAACCGCTTCGCCCTCGATAGGCAATCGCCGGCCCGTTTGTGGCGAATAGAGGCCGGTGCGCAGATAGTAGCGCTCTGGAGGCAAATCGGGCGGCAGGGAGAGGCTGATCTGTTGGATGATCACATCCCCAGGCTCCAATCCAGTCAGCGCCGCGTCCCAGCCGTCAAACTGGGCCACAATGTGCGCCGGGTCTGCGCCTGAGAGATGCACAAAGGCGGCCAGCGGCCCTGCCGTGGAGGGAGCCGGGGTGGGCACGTCGGCGCTGCCTACTCTCCAGTAGAGCTGTAATTCCAGCGTCTCACCCGGTGCGATATTTTCGGGCGCGGCGTAGCCCCACAGGGTGAATGTATCGCCAAATGCGGCTTCCACGCTCTCAAAGTTAGCCGGCAGGTCAATGTCTGTCCCGGCGGGGATGATTTCCGTGGCTGGCGAGGCGCTCCACTTGGCAATGAGTCGCGTGTCCGGCTCCACGCCCAGCTCCTCCGGCGACAGGTCGGAGACGGTGGCGCCGGTGACGACGGTGCGCCGCAGGGGCGTGTCCTCTTCATATTCGACGCGGTAGAGGTTGATGGAGTAGCCCGCCCGCGCCAGCGGTTCTTTGTCTTGGAAGTAGGCGTACAGGTCTACGTTTTGCAGCAAGAGACCCAGGTGCAGGCTGGTGCGGCTGATGGCATACCAGCCGGGGGGTGGCGTGTAGGGATTATAGGCTTCAACTTCGGCGCCGGTAACAAAGCGCAGGAAGCCAGGCAGCGGATGGTAGTTGATGCCGTAGACCTCCGGCAGGGCCGTGCCGAAATAGGCCAGGTTCACTTCTTCAATGCCCCGTTCTTCCATCAATTGCCGCAACGCGGGTAAATCCTGCCCCCAATCGAGATTGGAGTCGACCAGCCACTGGTCGCCGTTCTCGGGGCCTCCCGCCACTTCATTGAAATAGGCTTCATAGTGGGGGAAGAGCCGCACCGTGCCCACTACCTGCCACAAGAGCAGCAAGGGCAAGAGATAGCGCAGCAATGGGCGGCGCTGCACCGGGGGCCACACGCTTTGCTGCCAGCGGCCGCCCACAGCGTAGGCGGCAAGCATGATGATGAAGGGCACGATGGGCAGGATGTGGCGGTAGCCGATGGCCAGGCGTCCGGTCATGGTCAGGCCCAGGAAGAGGGCCAGCGGCAGCCACAGCGCGGCCAACGCCCGCCAGCGATTCAAACGAACAACATTCACCAGGCCGGCGCCGGATAGCAGCAGCGTGGGCAGGGGTGTCTTTACGGCCAGGGCGACCGGGAAGTAATACCACCAGCCTCGCGGCGAGGTCTGGCCCATGAGGTAGGCGGTGCGTGGTTGTTCCTCAATGATGGTAAAGGCCCACCAGGCGCTGTAGGGATAAAAGGGGGCCAGGATGGGCAGAGGTACGCCGCTATCGGGTACGGGACCAACGTCGAAACGATAGACGGCCCACAGCGCCAGATAGGCGATGCCCGCCAGCCCCGTCATGGCGGCTACGAAATCCCAGAAGGGCGAGTCGAGCCAGCGTTTTTCTCGGGCAGTGGGATGTAGCAGAAAAACCAGCACAAAGATGGGCCAGACCATAACGCCGGTAAATTTGCTGGCCATGGTCAGCCCTGCGGCCAACCCGGCAAAGATGAAGTTGCCGCGCGTTGGCCGTTCCAGCCAGCACCAGAAGCGCCAGGCAGCGAGGAAGAGGAAGAAAGTCAGGCCCAGGTCGGTGGTGACCAGACGGGAGTTGGCCAGCAGGTTGGGGTCGAAGGTGGCCAGGAGCACGGCCGTCCAGCCGGCGACCGGACCGCCAAGCTGTCTGCCCCAAAAGAAGAGGGCCGCCGCCAGCAAAGCGCCGAGGATGATGATCGGTATGCGCGCCAGCACCAGCAGTTCGTGGGGGTTATCGTTGGCCTGCCACATGAAGACGTCGGCGAAAAGGAAATAGTTGGGTTCAGACCAGGTGGGGTGCTCTACCGGCAGAGTGACGTCGGAACGGGTGAGCAAAGGCAGGGCGCTGAGCAGGTTGATGAGGGGCGGATGGCTGGTGCTCATGCGAAAATCGCCCGTTCGCAGATAAGCATAGCCGCGCATCAGGTGGTACTCCTCGTCGAAGCTGGCCGATTTTACAGGGGAGCTTAGCAGGGCCTGGGCGGCGAAAATGGAGAGAACGAGGGCCAACAGAAGCCACTCCCAGCGACGCATTTTCCACTGTACGTTTGCCACCATGCGTTGTCCTCTTTCCATCACGCTAAAGCGGCAATTCTACCACCAAGCCGGTGGAAGTTCAGATTGGTGATAGAATAAACGGTGGAACCGAATACGAGATGCTATGAGACAGCAAAGGAAAGGCATGGAGCCTGAGTTAGAACAGGAGCTGATCGACTATCTGGCGCAATTTGTGACCGGGCAACGGCTACAGCGTATCGAAGAGGTGCTGGCGTGGCGCACTCGCTATCTGACTGTGCTGCTGGAAGACGTCTACCAGCCCCACAACGCCAGCGCCGCGCTGCGCTCCTGTGAGATATTTGGTGTGCAGGATGTGCACGTGGTGGAGCTGGAGAACGAATTTCAGCCTAACCTGGCTATCGCTATGGGCGCCGCCAACTGGTTAACAATCAAACGGTATCAGGATGATGACGCGCGTGCTGGCTTACACGAGGCGGCGCACACGCTGAGGGAGCAGGGTTATCATCTGGTGGCGATGACGTTGCACGAAGACAGCATTCCCATCGGGGAGCTGTCGCTGGAGCAACCGTTGGCGCTCTGTTTTGGCACGGAGGAGGAAGGGCTGACGGAGGAAGTACACGCCATCGCCGACAGTTACGTGCACCTGCCGATGTATGGCTTCACACAGAGTTTCAACGTGTCGGTGACGGTGGCCCTGTCCCTACAGGCCCTCACCCACCGCCTGCACGATTCCGACCTGACGTGGCGCCTCTCACCACAGGAACGTCAACAGTTGAAGTTAGAATGGCTGGTAAATTCGATCCCGCGCGGCGGGATTGTGATGCGGGAATACGCGCGCAGCCTGGGGATTTCCCTTTAGTTAGCTGCAGAATTTAATTCTATAGCCAGCTCAATCTCATCCCGGATCGGAATCCCATGTTCACCAACCAGAGGAATCTCCGGCTTCAGCAGCCGCGCCTGGTCAACGGCGTCGCGGTGGATGGCCACCATGCGAAAACCCAACTTCTGGTAAAAGCCCAGCGCTGCCAGATTGTCGTTGGTGGTGATGAGCCATAGCCGGCGACAACCAGCCTTCAGGGCTATCTGGCACGTTGCTTCGACGAGGCGCGTGCCTATGCCCTGGCGCGGCAGGGTGCTGTTGATGGTGATGATTTCGCACTGCTCCCCATCCATATGGTACGTCAGCAGCCCCACCTTTTCCTCGCCGCTCAGGGCCAGGAAACCGGGTAGCATGTGCGGATAATAGACATTGCCATGCCCCACGACCATGTTCGAACCCCACTCGACTCTGATGAACTGCGCCATCCACTCGCAGTCGTCTTCTGTGACGGGTCGGATTTCGATCGCGCTCATTCTCCCCGCCCCCGCTTACAACTCGCGCCAGGTACGCGCCATCAGGATAATCTGATCCCCGTTGGGCTGCCGCGAGATGGTATCCAGTAGCTCTTGTGCCATTTGCACGATGGATGGATTACGGTCCGCCTCGGCAATTTTCACTTCCTGATGCACTGTCTGCCGGTTGGCCGCCGTATCATCGTCCTCTAGCTGATATATCGCTTCAATAAGCTTGCTGTCCGAGCTGTATTCTTCCTCGAGCATGACAACGAGATCGTCGTAGGTATCGACGATTTTCTCTTTGTGATCATCTGCCAGCAATTCATCGTCGGTATCGGCGAGCACTGCGGCTACGATAGCTGTCGTTACGGGATCCATTACCTTTCTCCATCCTTGCCGGCGGGTCCGGCTACAATATGTGGTCTGGCTGTCAGTGAACCCTGATTATTTCTTGCTCTGAAGCCGCTCTTTAATCTTGGCCCAGGTATCGCGTAGGGACACCACGCGGTTGAAGACCAGTTTGTCTGTTTCGCAACTTTCTCGCTTGAAATAGCCCTGACGCATGAACTGGAAGCGCTGTTCGCCATCGGCCTCAGCCAGGCTGGGTTCCAATTTGGCGTCAGTGAGCACCACGAGCGATTCCGGATTGAGGTCGTCCATAAAATCGCCCTCTGCTTCCGGATCGTCGCTCAGGAAAAGTTTATCGTAAAGGCGAATTTCGGCATCCACAGCATGCGCGGCGGAAACCCAGTGCAAGGTGCCTTTCACGCGCCGTCCGTCGGGTGTTGAACCGCCACGAGATTCGGGGTCCAGGGTACAGCGCAGCTCGACAATGTTGCCCTCTTCGTCCTTGACGACGTCGTTGCAGGTGACGTAGTAAGCGCCATAGAGACGCACTTCGTTACCCGGCGACAGGCGGAAGAACTTGCGCGGTGGGTCTTCCATAAAATCTTCCTGCTCAATGTAAATCTCGCGCGAGAAGGGGACCTGGCGCGTGCCCATGCTGTCGTCGCCGGGAAGGTTGGGCACTTCGAACCACTCAACTTTCCCCTCGGGGTAATTTTCAATGACCAGCTTCAGCGGCTCCAGCACAGCAAAGGCGCGCAATGCTCTTTCGTTGAGGTCGTCGCGAATGGCATGTTCCAGCATGGCCACATCGGCGATGCTGTTAGCCTTGGAAACGCCGGTCATTTCGCAGAACTTGCGAATCGCCTGCGGTGTGAAGCCACGGCGGCGCATACCGGCAAGGGTCGGCATGCGCGGGTCATCCCAGCCGTCCACCACGCCTTCGCGCACCAACTGCAGCAGCTTGCGCTTGCTCATGATGGTATTGCTCACATTAAAGCGCGCAAACTCGATCTGCTGCGGGTGATAAATGTCCAGACGGTCCAGGAACCAGTTGTACAGGGGGCGATGGTCCTCGAACTCCAGGGTGCAGATGGAGTGGGTGATGCCCTCAATGGAGTCGGACTGCCCGTGCGCCCAGTCGTACATGGGGTAGATACACCACTTGTTGCCCGTGCGCGGGTGCTCGGCGTGCAGAATGCGGTACATGACGGGGTCACGCAGGTTGAGATTGGGCGAGGACATGTCGATTTTGGCGCGTAACACGTGCGAGCCTTCGGGAAATTCTCCGTCACGCATACGCTGGAAGAGGTCCAGGTTTTCCTCCACGGAACGGTCGCGATAAGGGCTGTTCTTGCCCGGCTCTGTCAGCGTGCCGCGATATTCGCGGATTTCCTCAGGGCTAAGGCTGTCAACGTAGGCATCGCCTTGCTTGATAAGCTGCACGGCCCATTCATAAAGCTGCTCAAAGTAGTCGGAGGCGTAGAAGAGACGATCTTCCCAATCGAAGCCCAGCCACTTAATATCCTCGATAATGGCGTCGATATATTCCTGCTCTTCTTTGAGCGGGTTCGTGTCGTCAAAACGCAGGTTGCACTTGCCACCATAATCTTCGGCCAGGCCAAAGTTGATGGCAATCGACTTGGCGTGCCCGATGTGCAGATAGCCATTGGGTTCGGGCGGGAAGCGAGTGTGTACCCGGCCGCCGTATTTGCCGGTTGCAATATCTTCATCGATGATAGTGCGAATAAAATTGGTTGGTGCGTCTTTAGTCTCGTTCGTTTCGGTCATCAACTACTCCGTTCCTGAAGGTGCATCATAAACGCGTGACAAGCGCCCCTGCAAATGGATGGTCGCTCAATCGTTTGTTCGCGCTCAACATGGGGCACGCGTAGAAATGCTGCTATACCGCTGCGCCGCTACTCTCAATCCTTTTGACAGGCTGGTTATTGTGCCAGCCTATAAAACCCTGCTCCATTATCGTGTATTGCACGACCACACGCAAAGATGTTAACGGCGGACATATGACAATTTTATGGTAGGGCGTGCTGCTCGCTTTTCTGGGATCTGCCTGCCGCAAAACAGCAGTGTGTTGCTGAAACTGAGTAAAAGCTGTGTAACGCCACGCGGGGGCTTATTCGCATCTGCATGATAATTGAACTTCGTTACAATAACAGCCCGCCGGGTATTGAGGTCGTTCAGGGGAGTGGCTATTTCCCGGCAACAAAACGTAGTGTAAACAACTGAGCAAAGGGAAAAGAGGTTATGGTTGCTGCGAACCGTATTCGCCAATCGGTATTTCTCAGTACGCTTGTCTGGGCCTGGGCCATTCATCACATGCCCATGTTTGACGGGGGGATCCAGATCAGTCTGTCCGTCTCCACATTGTCATACCCGGTCGCCGTGCTGGCCGCCTATCTGGCCGTCTATAAGCGACAGGTGATTGTGACGGTGTTGTTGCTCCTGGTCACTGTCGTCGCTACAGAGCTTTATTACGACTACACCCTGTCGCGCGTGGCCGAGTCACTCCTCGTCCTGGGCGGCACCGGCCTGCTCTACGCCTTCGGCCTGCGCCTCATGGTGCGCCGCATGAAGCAACATTTGCAGCAGGAGGAGCTTGTCGCTTAGGTGTGCGGGTGTTGAGCGATGGGTATGGTGGATGAGTTTGTGTAGAG
>CAZRTM010000114.1:0-12382 GCA_964602995.1 uncultured Ardenticatenaceae bacterium | reverse complement strand
TTCAGCCACTCCATACCCCTTCGTGCAATATCATTTCCATCATGGTTTTACACAAATGATATGAGAGGTTGCTTCTGCCAGCCTGCCGGTCAGCCAACTGCTCCATCTGGAGCTTCTCCTTTTGCCTCTCGAGAGAAACGAGATAAGATTGGCGTAGCGTCCGTGTTTATCTCAGGGAGCGGAGAGTATGCCAGGAAAAGGACGGGGGCAGCGGGAAAGCGCGTGGCATGTTATGCGCCGCTGTCTGGCGATAGCGTTGCGTGTGCAGCGGGGAGTTGCTACGAAAGCTGAGCTGCTTCAGGCCGTTTATGATAGCGTCGGTCCTGATGCCTATGACCACAGCAAGGGGCGGGCGCTGACCAAAAAGTTTGATGAGGACAAACGGCGTCTGCGCGACCATTTGGGCATCGAGGTGCGCTACGATGCGAAGGCGGGTGGCTACGTCATCAATGCCCAAGAGCGGCCGCTGCTGGACCTCAGCGACGAGAACTTAGAAACGCTGGCCTTTCTGGCCGACACCTTTGTGCCCGAAAGCCCACACGGCCGGCAGGTGCAGACGTTGCTGGATACTCTGCTCAGCCGCCTGCTGCCTGAACGGCGCCGGCTTTATGAACGCGCGCGCGGCCTGTTGCCAGATGTGGAGCTGCGCCTGCGCGATAGCGAGCCGATCGCGCCGGATGTATGGCAAGCGGTGACAGAAGCGCATAACAGGCGGCAGCAATTGCGTTTCGACTATCTCTCCAGCCGGCACGACGATGAGCTGCCGCGCGAGCATATCGTGGAGCCCTGGCACCTTTATTTTAGTGATCGCGGCCACTACCGCCTGGATGGCTATTGCCTGTTCAATGATGGCCCACATGGTCCGTGGGAACCCAATCGTTTTTACAGCTACCGTTTGAGCCGTATGGTACCAGGCAGCGCCAGAGTGCTCCCCACCCGGCTACCCCCCACCCGCACACCGTACCTTCACGAAGTGGTCTACGAACTATCGCCGCGCATCGCACGCTTTGGCCCCAGCCCGCGAACAGAGTTGATCGGCGAGCCGCAGGTCAGCACAATGGGGGACGGCTGGGTGCGAGTTGAGGGGCGCCCGTACGACATCTTCCGCCTGGCACGCAACCTGCTCTACTACGGCGCCCACTGCCGCGTGCTGGGCGGGGAGGAGCTGCGGCGGGAGATGGAGGGGTTGGTAAAGGGGCTGGTAGAGGTGTATGGAAATTGACACCCCTGTGATAAGCCCCTAGGATGTTGTAGTATAATGCTACTCAGAGCATGATAAAATGTTAGTCAAATTGTCGCCGAAAGGGCAGATTCGAATTCCAAAAGTGCTGCGGAAGAAGCTGGAGCTTCAGGCCGGCATGCAATTTTATATCTCTGTTGAGGGGAATAAACTCGTGCTGATCCCACAAAAAACCACCGACGCCCTTGAGTACCTCCGCGGCAAGTATCGTGGGCTTGATTTACTAGGCGATCTGGAGCTTGAGCATCAGCGGGAAGTTGGCGGTGATATAGATCCTTAGCCGGTAGAACAATTCTACGGAGAAAAACGAGCGGTCATGTAGAGGAGACCGCTCGTTTTATATCCCTGCGGGGATTCACGGGGAGGATCAAAGGTAGACATCCTCTTCTATTCTATGCGGGGAATTTTGCGAGCGGCGTAAAAACCCCCACGGTTGTGGGGGTGGGGATAGGGTATCCTGTCTGGAGAGGCGAGTAAATGATGGAGTGTGATGATGCAGGTATTTGATCCGACCAGCGTCGTGTTAGGACCACAACAACCGCGGCCTTCTGTGCTGCGTGATTATCTACAACTGGTGGCCCACGATGCTTTGACTGAATACAAGAATCTGCGCCAATACGGCGCGAAGAAGGGTGAATCACTGTACACCCACATCCTGAACGGCATCTTCTTGCTGGAAGCCATTCGTGAACTGATGGATCTTTCTGATGTGGAAACGCGGCTGTTGTTCACGGTCTTCACCATTCACGACATCAACAAAGACCCTGATTATGAGGGGCAGCATTTCAACCGGATAGCAATACCCACTAATTTTCAGCGGCAAGTGCAGAAGTTGGGGCTGGACCGTTTCTTCCCCGAATACGAACGCTATCTGGACGAAATCACAAATCTTGCGTCGAGACACGGCGGCCATTCGGGTGGGCTGAGCCTGGCGGCGCGGCCGTCATCCATTCTAGAGCGGCAGGAGCTGGAAAGGTTGCTGATGCTGATTCGAGCCGTGGACGTCGTAGACCTCTCACAGTCACTGGAAGAGCCGAAGCACAAGCATAGCTTCCTCTCCTATTTCAATGGCGTTTTAGACGACAGGCAGTACGACTTTTATCTCCATCAGCTGGTCGAAGACCGGGGCGTCCTCTCTAATATCGTGCATAACGCCATCATCCAGACGCTGCAGGAACAGGGTCTGACGCCACTCCTCTTCTACACTGATGGCGTAGCTTATCTGATTCCTAAGGGCGAGACAGCACAGCTTGGCCAGGAGCAGCGGCGCAAGATGGTGCGGCGAGCGGCGAATGCAATCAATGAGATGGTCAGCCGGGACTATATGGATTTCATTCGCTCGGGGATTCAGGGCATCAAGGTGGACCCAAAATGCCTGGAGTTGGGCATCCCCTTCAACAAAATATGGGAGGGGATTTACACCCGCGTTCAGAGCCGCAATTTGAATCGAGACCAGCTGCTTGAAAAAGTTGTGGAGCGCATTGAGCGCAACCTTGAGAGACATGGGACGGCGTCAGACGAAGCGGCGGCTGCCATGCGCCAGCGGCTGCAAAATGCAGAGACAGAGCTGCTGCCGTCGAGCACAGAGCGGTTGCGAGACGCTGAGATGATCCGCAGCTACTACATTTTTCTCAACTCCCACTTCACGGCGACCATCCCTGATGCCTGGGAGCATATTTACAACCTCTTTAACGTGCCAGAGCCTGTGCGACGGCAACTGGAATTTTGCGATCCACGCTGGGACCGGCCTTATGTGCTGATTGGCGAACTGGAGCAGGGGCATGAGGCCATCTATGACCTTATCGAGACCGATGGCAGCGCACTGCTGGAGACGCACGAAGCCCCAGATGACAAGGTTGAGCTATTCCAGACCTATCTGGAGCGCTATTGTCTGTTTGGCCCTCTAGGGAATTTGCGGCCAGCCGCCGGAGCTGATTTCGGCGACCATTTGCAAGAATACGTCAACAGCCAGCACAGGCAGTGCGTCCACTGCAGTTCCATTTTTGCCACTGAGCGGTGGATGACGAACGATGTGCGCTCCGATATTAAAGTACAGACCTTTTCCAACCGCTTGCGTGGCGGGCCAGGAGAGCCAAAGAAATTCATTTGCTCCCTCTGCCAACTACAATTCCTGGTAGAGAGGTTGAATTATGAGGAGGTCCGGAACGAGAAGACGGTCTACCTGCACCTCTTTCCCTACAGTTTCTTACCGGCCCCCTTCATCCACGCCATGCGCCGCAACATCGACGGCTTGCGACGGCAAGACACCCCCCTTCGCACGTTGTGGTGCGATACGGCCGCACAACTACGCAACGGGCAGGGAGGGGAGATCCGTTTTGCCATAGAGACCAGGACCGGCAAGCCGCACAGCTTTGGGCTGTATGTGCACAATAGCCCGAGTACGATTGGAAACCGTCTGATTTTCCCTCTAAATCCGGGCGGAGACACAGACAGCGAACGGTTCCTTTTTACACTGTGGTACGCAATTGTGTTGCAGCAACACTTTGGCCTGCGTGTGTTGTTGAGCAATTCCCCGGTGGCGCCGTTCGAGCTGGAGAATGATTTGTATATTGACAATACGGCTCTTTCTGCGCGCGGTCTGGTAACGCGCAATGATTATGACTGGTATCTCGATCCAAAGAAAAAAACGCCCGGTCCACTACAGGCATTGCACAAACAGGCGCGTGCGTTACACCAAATTGAAAGGATCGTCCAGATCCCGCGTGGTCGCAGCGCCATGCTCGCGCTGGTAGAAGCGCTGGCCCACAGCCCGCTCCAGCTCATCTATGTCGCTGAAAAGTTGTTGGAGGCGCGTGTACGTGAGGAACAACGGGGCGGCAGCGCCGAGTGGAAGTTAATCAGGTACAGCAGACAACTTCTGGTCCCCTTAGAAACGATTGTAAAGAGCAAAGGAGGTGACACAATGGCAAAACTTAGCGAACATTTGCAGAGCCTGGCCCAAATTGCCTGGCAAGGTGGGTTGCGCGGCAAGAGCTTGAAGAAAAATTCGCTGATCATGCCGCTGGACGAAATATTCAACAAGTTGAATCTGGGCAGCCAGGCATTCGACGATGAGGCGCTGAAGGCTGCAATTGCTCAAGATATTTTTGAATATCTGGAACGTATCGCCGAGGAGTACAAACCGGGGCGGCGCAAAATGGAGGCGGCAACCCAGTTCGTAGAGGATTTCTTCACCAACATTTACCACGGCGCCTATAAGGCCAACCGCACCAGGCTGCTTGCTGATGAAAAGTTGTTACGCTCTGCCTACATGTTCTATATCCGGCAGCAGATACCGGTGAAACAGGAAATCAGCGGCGACGAGTAGGGCCGATTTTTAGACGGAAAAATTTAAGTACGGAGGACCTGACCATGACACTTCTCGAAAAATATGCCCCTCATTTCATGCCCACCTACAGCAATTTTCCCCACGGGCGCTACATCACATTAATTCTGGCGCGCTGGATTGAAAGTGAAGCCATCTTCCGCACTGAAGGGAGCGGCGAACCACTAAACAAGGAGTTTGTCTTTCCTGGTCTGGAAGAGGCGGAGCCAATTCAGCGGGTCGTTGTGAGCAAACGCAAGCAGACAGCAGTTGAGCGCCGCACGGGCCGCGAGTTGCTGCGACGGCTGGACCTGCTGTTTGAGGGAAGCGACGGCGTCTGTACCCTGAACCGCAACAACCCGTGTGAGCGCTGTCTGGACTGCATGATTTACGGCTACGCCGCTGGCGGCGGGGGGGCGCAGAAGTCCCGCGTTATCACCGATGATGCCTTCAGCCTACACCCGGTGCACCAGATTGTCGGCACACGAACGTTCAACGCACCATTTGACAACAGCACGCCCTGGGACAGAGAGGCCGCCAAGCAGATGACCGGGCTGGGCGAGGACGAGTACGTCAAGCCACAGACGGTCTTCCTGGATATGGAGACGTTGAAGGATCTGACGGCAGCCGAGTTTCAGTATGTTCTGGGCAACGTCTTGCGCAGCAGCCGCTATGGCGCAATTTCCTCTCGCCTGGGGAAAGTGCACAATGTTCTGCTTGGCGTTGTTTTCAGCGACTGCGAGCTGTTTAGCAATCTGGAGCTGGTGCAGGCCACATATGACCGGTTGCGGAATGACGAGCAAGAGCTGGATTTCCCATTGCCGAAGAAGCGGGTTCATGAAGCAACGCAGAAAGCTGTGCAGCAATTGCTGGGTCGGGTGGTTGGGCATATGGTGGCCCTGCCCGTGGACGAGCTGGCGGCTTTGCAAGAGGAATTAACTGCCCTGTACAGCGATGAAGCCAGGGTAAAGGCTTTACTTTCAGAGACAAGCCAGATTTATGTCCCGCAATAGGAGCGCTACGCCAGGAGAACCTATGCCAACGATTTATCGCTGCCGGCTCAGGTTATTGGAATCGACTTTTTTTAGCAGCCGGGAGATAAGCAACTACTATCAGACCGCGCCCCTCATCAGCAATTACGCGCTGGCCTATGCCCTGGGGCTTTGCCAGGCTCCCTATTTTAATGATGGTTCCATTCATTATGGGGAGCACCTGAGCGCCCTCAATGAGCAGGGTGTCTATGTGACGCCAGCAACGCTGACCAGTGCGCCCCGCTTCCGGCTGGAGCAATTTAATGCCCAACCGGATGCGTACTGGTATGCAATGGCCAATAATGTGATTGTGACCCGTCCCGATGGGACGATAGCTGAGAAGCGTGGTTCAAAGTGGTACATCAAGGAAAGGGCTGATGAGCGGGGTAAGGCGGTCGGGCTGGAAAACCGGCCCCAACATGGCCGAATTCGAGCGCTGGCAATCGACAATGAAGCCCTCTTCTATGTCATCAGCCAGCAACCCAGGCGCCTACCTTCTTACATCCGGCTGGGGAAGTTTATGAGTAAAGCGCGTGTACAGCAGGCGGCGCTTGACGGCGTGCAAGAGGTAAGCGCTGCTGATGTAAAGATCCCCTTTCTGCTAAATCCGGCTGATTTGGGCGAGGAAACGACGCTGGTTTCTTTTGACCTGATCAATGTGCCGCCGGCGCCGCTGGTTCAGAACAGCACCCTCTCAGGCCGTTTTTACCGCCTGAAAGGGGATCTGTATCTTCCGGCCGGCATGCGTTTTGGCGTGGAGAGGTTGCTATGATCACCTTGCAGCTTGCCGCACAATATGAGAAGGTCGCGCCCCATAACCCCTGGCCCTCTTTGCAACAATGGCCGCTATATCACCAGCTTCGCACGGCGCAGGCCTTGCAGGAGCCAGATGCCCATGTGGTTCTCAATAGCTACGACACGGGGACAGGTAAAACGGTGGCCAGCCTGTTGCACCTGTTCAAATTGGATGGAGAGAGAGCCTCCGTCTTGTTTGTGGCGCCCACGAATGCGTTGTTGCACCAGCACGTCGAAGATATGCGAAACTTTGTCGCCTCTCAGGGGCTGGATTACGAAGTGATAGCCGTTACAGCGGCGACGACGCGCGCGTTGGGACGGCGCATCGAAGACAATTTGGGGCAGGGGGGCGTGCGCCGGGGCGAGGTCCTCAGCCGCCTGATCCGCAACTATCGCGAGTTTCTACCGGACGACCAACAGAGGCGCGGGGTGGTGCTGGTTGTCAATCCAGACATCTTTTACTACGCCCTTACCTGGCGATATGGCACCCATGACGAGCGCAATCTGTTTGAGCAGTTTCTGACCGCCTTTCAATATATCATCATCGACGAGTTCCATTATTACAACCAAAAGCAGCTCGCCTTTTTCCTCTTTTTCTTCGCCATCAGCCAGGAGCTAGGCTATTTTGAACAGGGTCGCCGCATTTGTCTGCTTTCGGCAACGCCTGATGAAACGGTTACTTCCTACTTCAACAACTTGTTTGGAGACAGATGGCGCCATGTCAGCTCCGAAAATGAGCCGCCAGAGAGCGAAGCGTACCAGAAGGTGCCCACGCTAGCGCCGGTCACCCTGACCGTTGTCGCCGAGGCACTTCTACCCTGGGTGAAGGCAAACAGCAACCAACTTCGCCAGTGGGTGCGCCAGGATGGGCAGGATGGAGCGCTCATCAGCGACGCGCTGTGGCGCATTAACCAGGTGTACGGCCTATTACGCAGCCACTTTGACGAGGGGGTAATGGGGCGCATTACGGGCCCTGAGCCGCAGGAGGAGCGGCTGCGCGTCACGGGACTATCGTTGATTCTGGCGACGCCGACGGTGGACATCGGCTATAACTTTAAGAAAAAGAAGAAACGCCGCCAGAACATCGACTTTCTCATTTATGAGGCCCGTTATGGCGATGATTTTCTGCAGCGGCTGGGAAGGGCTGGGCGCGTGTTGGGCAAGGCCGTGTGTGACCAGCCCAGCCAGGCCATTGCGCTCCTCTCCGACAGCGCGGCAGAGAAATTGAAGCCTTTTGATGGGCAGAAGCTCACGCGCAGGCAGCTCAGACAGATTCTGGCCGAGCATCCCGACGCCTTCCCACACAAACATCACCTGCGCGGTTACATCGAGAGCTGGGCGATTACAGAGTTGTTCTACCCGATCTACCGCAGTTATAAGCTCGTCTCCGAGGATGACCACCAACGGCTGGACGCTCTTTTCGAACAGCTTCAAGCGTTGTTCAATGCTAGACACAAAACAAAGAAATCTCTGAATTGCTACTTCCGCAAGTATTATGATCGAGAGCGCTGGCTAAGGCAGGTGAAGAAGAGCGGGGAGATTCCATTCAATCTGGAGACGGCTAAGCATGCAAGCGATTTCCTGCGCTATATAGGGGCGGCGGAAGTGGATCCAGCGTCACTTGTGCCACACCTTGACCACGAGAACATTCTAGGCACGGCTTTCAGAAAACAGGTTTTGCATGACTTTGTCGCCGCACAGAAACAACTCACCGATTCATTGTTTCACTTTCGCGATTCATTCCAGGGACCAACGGCGCTCGTCTACGACCCCAAACGCCTGCTTTCCAGCCAGCCGGTTAACGGCTATGACCTGTTCCATCTCGTTGAGAATTACCAGATGCACTGGTTTCGCGATCTGGCAGAGTATCTTCAGTTTGCCGGCCCGCTGGACCTGAATGGGGAGATTGACCTGAAACAGGCGCACTATGTCCAGCTTTTAGCATTCCGGGATCCCCGGCTCAGGTTGGAGTTTTACTATGAAGCGGATTGTTCTGAGGAGGAGTTTGAACGGTGGTATGAGTGCCGGCCTGTGGCGCTGCGCGATGTAAAGCTTTGGGCGCGGGAGAGCGGCGGTGACTCCGTTGTTCTGTATGAGGAGGCAGTAACCGCCTTGCAAGATAGATGGATGACGGTGCTGCTGATTCCCGAAGAGCTGGTTGGACATGCGGTGAATGCGATGAGGCATAGCCCAATTTATGGCCGCCAATTTTTGGTCGATTTCGCAGATGGGTGGCGCAAGGAGTACCTGTGCTTTACAGGGCACGGCGCCTGGTTCGCCGAGGCAGAGCTTAGAGTCGCCTTCAAGATTCGCGAACGAATGAAGTCGGAAGCCATCATCCTATGAACACACCACTCGCGCACCCACCAACCCTCTACGCGCTCATCATCCGGCTCATGGCCAGGCAGAATGGCGAGTTGCGCGCCAGCCCGGGCGAGCTGGCCCATGCTGCGTTTCTGGATATTGTGCATCAGGTTGACCCCGTGCTGTCGCAGGCGTTGCACGATAAGAACACCCGTAAGCCTTTCACCATTTCACCGTTGCGCGGTTACCGGCGTAGCAGCAAAGAGCTTCTCGCGGTGAAGGCAGGGCAGGAAGGGTGGTTGCGCATCACTCTGCTCGACGTCACCCTGTTTCAGGCCTTTATTCGTTACTTTCTACATGGTCCGCTCCAGGCTACGGTGCGACTGGGTGATATTCCCTTCCAGGTGACGGAAATCTTGAGCAGCCCTGACAGCCACTTCCTGGCGGGTCATGGCAGCGTGGGAGAGCTGGCCGATTATTGGCAGCGCGTGCCGTTGCAAAGCGAACAGTGGCGTATTGCCTTTACCTTTGCCTCGCCCACAGCGTTTAACATCCGTAATGAAAATACCCCCTTCCGCACTGTGCAGGTGCTGCCGGACCCGGCATTAGTGTTTGGCGAGCTGGCGCGTTACTGGGACCGGATGAGCGGCGACAACACGATGGACGCTGTGCGCGCCTACGTCTCAGAGGCCGTCGTGGTGGCTCGCCACAACATCCGCACACGCATGGTTCGCTACCGGCGCAGCAAGCATATCGGTTTCACCGGTAACGTGCAGTTCCAAATTCTGGACAGGCATGACGAAGAGATGACGCGGCATCTGAACCGCCTGGCGGACCTGGCATTCTTCACCGGGTTAGGCTCTAAAACGACAATGGGTATGGGGCAGGTCTATCGGAGGGATGAAGAATGAACGATTATTTACCTCTCTCCTACCTTAACCAGCTGACCTACTGCCCACGCCGTTTCTGGTACATGTATGTACAGGGTGAGCTGGCGGTGAATGCGCCAATGCTGGAAGGCACCCAACAGCACCGGCGCGCCGATAGGGCTGGCGTGGAGAGTGATGATCAGGGACGGACCGTACATCGCCGCCTCTGGGTATGGAGCGAGCGGTTGGGCATTGCCGGTTTTGCCGACTTTGTGGAATCGCAGGAAGAGGGTTTTGTACCGGTGGAGTATAAACATGGCAAGAAGGGACATTGGGATAACGACCGTGTTCAGTTGTGTGCCCAGGCATTGTGCCTGGAGGAGATGACGGGGCAGCATGTGGCACACGGTGAAATCTTCTACTGGCGCTCGCGCCGCCGGGTGGCCGTCTCGTTCGACGACGAGTTGCGGGCACAGACAGAAGCCGCCGTGCATCAGGCGCAGGCGCTGCTGGCCGCAGGCAAGGTTCCGGCGCCCATTGAAGACCGTCGCCGTTGCCAATACTGCTCAATGGAACCGATCTGCTTGCCCGAGGAAGTAATGCACCTGGCGGCGAACCATGCGCAATGAGCCAGGTTATGGAGCGGCAGAGGAAGGCATGAACAATAAACAGGACAGCGCCCATCAGATCGACGCCCGCAATTCAACGTTCATTTCTGTTCTGCAGTGGCGGGGTGCGCGACCGGACATCCTTGACCTGAATGAAGACCAGACCGGCAACTTGTTGTGCCTGTTATTCGTGCGCGAGGGTGATTGTTGTGCCCTACCCCTGGCCTGGCGCTATGAGCAGGCGCAGGCGGATCCGGTCGATCCGTTGCAACCCACCATCCCTTTCACCGAACAGGCTTTGGACCTGGAAACGATGCGTATGGCGCAACGTAGTCTGGAGCAGGACGGCTGGCGTGTCAGCGGCCGGTTAGATTTACACTTCGAAGGCGCGTGGACTGGCCCACGTTTCTGGCAGCAAATCGAGATTTTTTTGCAGAAGGAATAGGCTGGTGAACCAAAGTGAGCCGAAACCGGCAATTGGAGCAGTATGGAATTAGAGATGGCGACCTTATATCTGACCGAACAGCAGTCACTGGTGAAGAAGGCAGGGGATACGTTGGTGGTCCACCTGCCAGAAAATGAAGAAAGCGGACAACCTAAACGCAAGGTGCGCGTGCCTCTGATCAAGATCGAACGTGTGGTGGTGCAGGGCAATAGCACAATCACCAGCCCGGCGCTGGCGGCGCTGATGGAGCAACGGGCAGAAGTAACGTTTCTGAGCCGCCACGGCCGCTTCCAGGGGCACCTGGCGCCAACATTCAGCAAGAATGGGCAGTTACGGCTGGCGCAAGCCGAGGCACACAGAGATTGGCGCCAGCGCCACACCTTATCCTGCGCTTTCGTCCTGGGCAAGCTGGCTAATATGCGGACCATGCTGTTGCGCGCCAATCGCAAGCGGGAGGAAGCAGCTGTAGCTGCAGCGGCGCAAGCCATCGCGCAACAGATGGAAGCCGTGCGCACGCTGGCGCCCGACGATGTAGACCCAGATCCGGGCCGGCCCCAGGCGGACTCGGCCTACGGGCGGTTACAAGGGTTGGAGGGGAACGGCACCGCGCACTATTTTGACTGTTTCAAATATCTGCTCAATGAACCTCGTTTTTTCCAGGGCCGCACGCGCCGCCCGCCACGAGATCCTGCGAATGCGTTGCTAAGCTACGGATACACGATTTTGCTAAACCAGGTCACTTCAGCCATCTGTACGGTGGGCCTTGATCCCTACATCGGCTATTTGCACAGCAGCCAGTACGGCAAGCCAGCCCTGGCGCTGGATCTAATGGAGGAGTTTCGCCCACTGCTCGTTGATTCCGTGGTTCTCTCTGTCTTCAACAATGGAATGTTGCAGGCAAAAGATTTCATAGAAAGCCTGGGCAGTTATCGGCTCACAGAACGGGGGCGACGGACGTTTTTGGCCAGACTCGAAGCCCGTTTTGATCAGAAGATTATACACCCCATTTTTGGCTATCGCGCTACCTATCGACGCTGCATTGAGCTGCAGGCTCGCTTGCTGGCAAAGACGTTGATGGGCGAGGTAGCGGCGTATCCACCTTTTACGGTCAGGTGAGCGCATGGCGGAGACGACGCTCTATCTGGTGGCCTATGACATCCCTAGCGACCGGCGACGCAACAAAATACACAAGATCCTTTGCGGCTTTGGCAAATGGACACAGTACAGTATTTTCGAATGCTTTCTTACTGAAAAGGAGATGGTTGCTTTGCGTGGGAGGCTAGACGACGTGCTGGACAGAAAAGAGGATAATGTACGCTTCTACCACGTCTGCCGCAGTTGCCAGCATAAGGCGACAAGCATAGGGAGTGACCCCCCGCGCGAAGATATGGTATATTTACTCTGATTTTTTTTGCATCTGCGCGGTGCGAGCGGTGAAGCGCCCGGACATCTAAAGGCGACCGCTCGCATGTATAATTCGGCAAGTATAGGCATCGCACTTTAACAACTGACAGATCTGGGGCAATTATCGAAGAAAACAACACCACTTTTAACGGCGCTCGCACGCCCATTAGTGGTGGGGCAAAGTTTCATAAAAACAGGCGTAAAATAGGGAGAAGCTATCCCTTAAGCACCACCAGAGAGCTTAAAACTGCCTCTGGTGGTGCTCATTCCCTACAGAAAGAAGGGGGGGCTCCAACAGTGACGGAATCGCTTTCGCGATTGAAACGGCACACTGAACGATGGATCCAGCCGTGTCTTCCGT
>CAZRTM010000113.1:2063-12553 GCA_964602995.1 uncultured Ardenticatenaceae bacterium | reverse complement strand
CGGCCCGAGCCATATGAAAACGGAGACCGGCCCGAGCCATATGAAAACGGAGACCAGCCCGAGCCATACGAAAACCAGCTTAACTGAACACCAAGTGCATGTGAGGGAAAAGATGTTAACAAGAAGCAACACCGGCATTCGAGAGCCGGATCTGACCACTATAAATCGTGACCAACTCGAAAGGTTAGCCAACTACTCAGGCGACCTTTGCCTATCCATTTACATGCCCGTCGCCGGCCCGCAGCGCGAGCTTCAGCAGGGCAACGCTATCTTGTTGCGCAACCTGATTCGAGAAGCAGACACTCAGCTCCGGGAGCCGCCCTACGAGCTGCGGGCGCGTGAACGGCGCGCCCTACTGAGACTGGCGCGGCGCATCTCGCGCTGGAACGGCAACTTCTGGGCCTACCAGCAAGAGGGGCTGGCCTTCTTCCTGGCGCCCGATTTCCAGCAAATTGTTACGCTTCCGGTTGCGCCCCCGGCGCAGGTCGTGCTGGCCCCCCATTTCTACGTCAAGCCTCTGCTGGCCTGCCCTCTGGGCGACCACCACTTCTACGTCCTGGCCCTCTCCCTGAAACAGTCACGCCTCTATCATGCCACCTGCGCCGGCATTGAGGAAATTCCCCTGCCAGACGTGCCCACCAGCCTGCAAGAGGCCGTGCCATCCGACAGGTTCGAGAAACAGCTACAGTTCCGTGGCGGCGCTTCGTCGCCCGGTGGTCGCGGTCGCGGCCGGCAGCCGGTTTTCTACTACAGCAACTACAACCCCAGCACCCAGCGCAAAGAGCAGGCGTTGCGTTTTTGCCGAGAGCTGGATAGGGGGCTGAAACCCTACCTGCGTGGCGACACCGCACCGCTGGTTGTCATCGGCGCTGACTATCTGGTCGCCCTCTACCGCCAGGCCAACAGCTATCCGTACCTGGCCGGTACCGTCAGCAGCAACCCGGACGTCATGGCTCCGCGCGAACTACGCGCTGCCGCCTGGGAAGTAGTCGAGCCGCAGTTTCGCGCCCCACGAGAGCAGGCTTTGGAAGCCCTTCCTGTGTACCTGCGCGAAAGCCGCGCTTCCACACAACTGCCGGAGATTTTACGTGCGGCCTACGACGGGCGCGTCGAGGTGCTGCTGGTCGCCGACGACTACGAGCTGTGGGGTTACTTCGAGCCGCCTTTCGGCCCTATGGATATCGCCGGGCCTGACACCCCGGGCATGGGACGCCAGCCCCTGTTAAATCTGGCCATCCTTTACACCCTGCGCGGTAACGGCACGGTCTATACACTGCCCGCCGCACAGGTACCCGGACCAGATGGGATAGCGGCGCTTTTCTATCAATGAGATTTATTCCCGCTTCTCATGCGCCAAAAACTGCCGCGGCTCCTCCTCCCACACCCGTGCGGCCTCCTCCGCATGGCGCAGGATGATGTCGTCCGGGTCCAGGTCTTGCAGTACCAGCATATCCACACAGCCATAGTTGAGGCACGTATTGACCATGCCACCATATAGACGTTCGCGGTTGCAGCCCTGCCCATGCGCCGTGCAGACCAACAGGTTCACCTCATCCTCTTCGTGAATCTTCCGCAAAGCGTCGAGGGTATTGTCGCCGGCGCGCAGGCGGACCTGGCTGGGCACGTCGAGATGTGATTGCACCTGTGCCAGATAATCGGCTGCCGCTGCCAGGTTGCGCTCAACCAGACGGTTGCTCAGCTCCTTATCATCCGGCGTGATCGGACCGTGGGTGAAAAGATGTGGCCGGAGGACGATGTGCGCCAACAACAATTCCGCGTTCCAGAAGTTGGCGATAGTTGTTGCGGGCGTCAGACTAAGCTCGGCACGAGGCGAGCCATCCAGAGCCACCAAAATTCGCTCGTAACCAATCCGTGGCTCGCGCGTCACGGCGTGGTAAGCGCGCACCAGAAGGAACGACGTTTTGGCCACCTGAATTATCTTCTGCACGACGCCGCTCAAATTCCAGCGCTCCAGCCCGCTCTGTCCGTGGCTGGCCAGAACCACCAGGTCACATCTCTCTTCATGCAGAAAGCGCACAATCTGCCGCGCCGGCTTCCCTGCGCGCACCACGCCCTCTGCTTTAACACCTTTCTGCTCCAGCCGCTGCGCCACATCTTCCAGATAGGCCTCTGCTTCTGCCCTGCGCAGATGCAAGTCCAGCACATCCGGCTTCACGTCACGCTCGCTGGGGGCCTCTTCCATCACGTGTAACAGAATCACTTCCCCCTTCGTGGCTGCAGCGATGGAAATGACGTGGGGCAAAACCGATTCTGCTAAAAGCGACTTGTCGAGTGGAACAAGAATCTTAGCGAACATTGTACTCTTTCCTTTACTGATTCCCAGGCGGTGCAAGGGTGATGTAGAGAGTGGGGATGGTATGCTACTTTTAGAAATGGAGATAGAAATCTCTGGCTCAGAGATCATCTTCAATAGTCAGCTTAACCGACCGTCGCCGCCGTTACAAGTGATAAAAGACCCCATTTTTCATGAATTTGTTCATCACTTTGCGCGGCAAAATAGGCCTTGCGGCATTGCTGCAAGGCCCATCCCCTTCAGGTCACCGCTGCCAGAACCAGGTCATAACGCCCAGTGACAAATGTCACCCATCTGAAGTGACAAACGGTAGATGAAACCTCCCTCCCTTTCTGCCATGATGTAATTACCAGAGGGAACGAGCGAACGTCAACCGCACGTTCTCCCAGGTGAGGATGCCCTGGGCTATTGGAAGTGAAATTGCCTCGGATTTCGACGGTCATAACACTGTCGTCGCCGCTTGAGCGACAAAGGAAGTGTCAGGCCGGACGAAACAGGCGAAAGTCGCAGCCGGTAGCTTAGGGCTCCTCCACTTTTCAGGGGAGTTGCGTTCTCAAACCTAAAGGTCCCCGAACACGCCCCGCACTCCCCCGGTCAGTGGAGGATTGCAGACAACTGGTTGCATACGGTGTCCGAACCCTGGACACCGGAGGTGTATGATGAACCGCCGACGACTCTTACTATTCCTTCTTATTCTGGCGCTGCTGCTGATTGGGACACGGGCGGCTGTGGCTCAATCCAGCGAAGCGCTGTGGTTCGTATCCTATTGGGATAATGTCGACCAGGAGGGGACGCCACTCTATACCACCAGCGAGGGAGTGATTGACCACGATTGGGGGTCAGGCTCGCCTCACGCCCTAATTGACAAAGATAAGTGGTCCGGCCGCTGGACAACCTACGTTGACTTTGAGCCGGGTACCTACCGCTTCATCGTCACCAGCGACGATGGCGTGCGCGTCTATCTGGGCGACAAGCACATTGTGCTGGACTGGAACAAGCACCCCGTCCGTACCCATGAAGTGGTGGTCTCGCTTTCCGGCGGTCGCTACCCCATCGCCATCGACTACTTCGAGGATGTGGGCCATGCTCAGCTCAAAGTAGGCTGGGAGCGCACCGGCGCTCCTGTGGCCGGGAGCGGCTACGTGACCGTTATTTCCAGCGGCGCTGTCATTCCCGCGCCGGAAGGGGATTGGCTGGCTGCCTACTGGAACAACACACGGCTCAGTGGCGCGCCGGTCCTGCAACGCACAGAGAGGGCTGTCAACTACAACTGGGGCATGGACGCCCCGGCTCCTGGCGTCAACCGTGACAACTGGTCGGCGCGGTGGGTAGCCTCACTCAACTTTGCTCAGGGCAACTACCGCTTTGTGGCCACCACCGACGACGGCATGCGCGTCTGGGTTGACGGTGTATTGATTATCGATTCCTGGTACGACACGCCCGCCCGAACCATCTACACCAGCCGTTTCATGGAGGCCGGCTACCATCATGTCCGGGTTGAATACTATGACAACGCCGGGCACGCGGTTGCTCGCCTCTCCTGGCAGCCGGAGCCGCTGACCATCAGTGAATGGCGCGGCGAGTATTACAACAACACCTCGCTCGGGGGCAGCCCCGTGCTGGTGCGCAACGACGCCGCAATCGACTTCAATTGGGGTCGCGGCGCGCCTGCCCCCTCCGTCAACGCCGATCGCTTCTCGGCACGCTGGACGCGCACCCTGGACCTGGTTCCTGGGCGCTACCGCTTCACCGCCACCTGTGACGACGGCGTGCGGCTCTGGGTGGGCAACAACCTGCTCATCGACCATTGGTACGAACACGCTTCCGAAACGCACTCTGCCGAGGTCGACTGGCCCGGCGGCAAGCTGCCTGTGCGTATGGAATATTACGAAGAGACCGGCCTGGCGGAAAGCCGCCTGAGCTGGCAACGCCTGGGCGCTGCGCCGGACACCGGTGGACAGCCGGTGGCGGCGGTCAACACCGCGTGGCTCAATGTGCGCGTGGGACCTGGCGCCAACTACGAACGAATCACATCCCTGCCGCGCGGTACCTACGTCACCATGCTGGCGCGCAACAGCACTTCAACCTGGGTCTGGGTGCGACTAGACAGTGGGCAACAGGGCTGGATGTACGCCCCTTACCTGACGACCGATTACAACGTACCGTCGCTGCCGCCCTACGAAACGGGCGTTCCTGAAGAGGGTGGCAACGGCCTGCCCACCGCCATCGTCACCCGGGCGCAATATCTGAATCTGCGCAGCGGCCCTGGGGTCGGTTATGCCATCATCGGCCAGCTACGCGGCGGCGACGTGGTGGAGCTGGCCGGCCACCGCAACCAGGACGCCACCTGGGTCTCGGTCATCGCGCCCAACGGCCAGCAAGGATGGGTCAACGCCTACTTTCTGGAAAGCGATTTCCCCTTCGAGAGCCTACCCGTTGGCGGGTAGTGCTCAACTGGGTGAGGGTGAAGTGAGAAGGCGCTGATTGAGCCGCCCGCACCTGCCGGGCGCGGGCGGCTCAGCGGCGCCTTTTTGCCTACTGTTGCCAGCTATTGCGGCAGCCCAGGCAGGTCCGGCAAGGCCACGCCCCCGTTCGCCAGGTGCTGCTCAATCAGCTCTGGCAGCATTTGCGGAATTTCCAGGGAGCCGACCATCAGCACATCGCCCACGATGAGGGTCGGCACACCCTGCCGCTGCTGTGGAATTTCATAGGCCTCCACCGCCGCCCGGTACAGCGTCTGCCCCTCTTCGCTCGCCGTATTCACGGTCACGAGTTGGAGCTGCGAGCCATACTGCTCCAACAACGGTGGCAAATCTTCATCCATCACCTCGATGCAATACGGGCACGACGGCGAATAAAACAGCACCCCGCGCACCACAGCCTCTGCCTGCCTCCCAACGGCCCACACACCCACCACCAACAACACCAAAACAAGGGACAAATAAAGGGTAATTGATCGTCTTTTCATCAGCTTTCACCTCCCCGGCATCCTATCGCAAGAGGCGGCTGGCCGGCAGTGATGTTCGTCACAGTTGGCGTTGACGTTTGTCGGGGATTGGAGATTGGAGATTGGAGACTGGAGATTAGAGACCAAGCTTTTGCCGCAGATGGACGCGGATGGACGCAGATGGGTTGGTTGGTTGGATAGTTGGTTTGTTGGTTGGTTATGCGTATGGCTCGGGCCGGTCTCCTGACCGTGCCCGCCGCTCTCATGGAGACAGGTGGCTCGGGTGCGAGTACTCGCAATAGGAGACCGGCCACAGCAGCTTTCGGATTATTGATCGGCTACTCTATCTAGCCAACCAACTAATCTCCAATCTCTAATCTCCAATCTCTAATTCTCTAATCTCCACTCCTCCCCTATAATCCCCCTCTATGTCACTACTACAAACCCTCGACCGGCGCTTGCGGGGGAATGCGTTGGCCAAGCTCATCTCCGAGCTGGTGGGCCGGGTGGCTACGTTTGGCCTGAGCCTGGTCATCGCCAACCGCCTCGGCGACAGCGCCTTTGGTATTTACAACTACGGGCTGGCGCTGGGCTTTGTGCTGGCCCAGATAGCCGATTTGGGCTTGCAGGTGCTCATGGCGCGTGATATCGCCGTGGGCGGGCCAGAGGCGCGGCCGGCCGTGCGCGCCGCCTTGCGCCTCAAGCTATTCCTCTCCCTGCCCGTCTTGCTCCTGCTGGTGCTGCTCACGGCCGGGCGGCCCCCGGCCGAGCGTATCGTCTTCCTGCTGCTGGGGCTGGCCATGCTGTCCCAGACCTTCCTCGAATTCGCCGCCTACGTCTACCGCGGGCGCGAGCTGGTCCTGACCGAGGCCTGGCTGCTGGCGGGGGCGCGGCTGCTCACCGCCGGCATCGCCTTGCTGGCCCTCTGGCTGGGCGCGGGCCTCTACGGCGTGGCGCTGGCCTATCTGCTCTCCGCCGCTGGTGTGGCGTTGTGGGGGTTATGGCGGCTGCGGCGCGAGGGGTGGCTGGCAGCGGCAGACGAGCTGGCCGCGCCGCCCGCCTATGGCGCCCTCATCCGGCAGGCGCTGCCGCTGGGTATTGCCATCTTCCTCTCCATCGGCTACACGCGGCTGGCCATCTTCCTGCTCGAATACCGGCTGGACGAAGTGGCCGTGGCCCAGTTCAGCGCTGCGCAGCGACTGGTGGAACCGGCCCAGATTGTGCCCGCCGCGTTGCTCGCCGCCGTCTTCCCCGCCTACTCCCACGCCCTGCACCACGACCCGGGTCAGGCGCGGCGGTTGGGTCTGGTCAGCACCCTGCTGCTGGGGCTGGGTGGCGGCGCCCTGGCGCTCATCTTCTGGTTCGGCGCGCCGCTGCTCATGCCCCTGCTCTATGGCGATGCCTTCCGCGATAGCATTCCTGTGTTACAATTTCTGGGACTTTCCAGTTTACCGGCCTTTATTAACTATAACCTGACCCATATGCTCATTGCGCGCGGGCAGCAGCTCTACTCCAGCATCTTCGTGGGCCTGATGCTCATTCTACATGCCGTTCTCACCTGGCACTTCATTCCGACCCTTGGTCCCACCGCGCCCGCCCTATCCGTAACCTTTGCCGAGCTAACTCTACTTTTATGCTGTACTGCAACGCTGCTGCTTACGAGCGCCAGCCGCAACGCTAAGTTAGCGGGAGCGCCAGCCAACGAGTAACCAGTACCTGGCCTACCAGGTCCAAGCCTATGCCACGTAACAACGAAAGCCGACAATTGCACCAGGTAGCCCTTGCCTTCACCGCCCTGCTGGCCCTCAGCCTTCCCTTCGAGCTGGTTCTGCTGCAAGCCGGACCGGTACGCCTGAGCAATCTGGAGCTGTTGCTGGGGGTGGTCGCCGCGCTTGTGGCGCTGCTGGTGTGGCGCGAACGACGCTGGCAACAGCCGGGCTGGCTGCGCATACCCCGTAGCTGGCTCTGGTTAGGAGCCATCTTTGCCGGCGCTGTCATCCTCTCAGCCGTTCTGGCCCCAGAATTTCGCTTCAACGCCCTCAAAGCCACCCTGCGCCTCTTCTCCGGCATGACGCTGGCTCTGCTCATTCCGCAGCTAGTCTTCGACCGCCGCGACCTGTTGTGGGTAGTCGTCCCCCTGCTGGTGGGCGGGCTGACGGCGGCCATTCTGGGCCTGGTGGAGATGATAAACGGGCAGACCATTCCGGCCCTGGACCTCTTCCGCGAGTCCATCACCGCTGTTGGTCCCTTCCTGCGCCTCACCGGGCCGTTCAGCCACGCCAACCAGGCGGCCATGTTCCTGGAAGGCACGTTGCCCCTGCTGGTAGCCCTCAGCCTTATCCTCTGGCAGCGCAATCTGTGGGCCGGGCTGGCGACCGTGGCCGCTGTGGCGCTTTATCTGCAGGCGGCGGTGCTCACCTACAGCCGCGCCAGCATTGCTACCATCCTGCTCAGCAGCGCCATCGTGGCTGGGATATTGTGGTGGCGGCGCAATGGGCTGGGTCGCTGGCGGCGCGCCTGGCCCTGGGCCGGCGTTTCTCTGTCAATCCTCTTCCTCATTGCCCTCAACCTCTGGCTCAGCCCCGTCATGCGCCTGCGTGTCAGCAGCGAGGGGGACGCTGACTGGTACAACCTCAACTTCGACGTGCCGCAGGAGCTGCAGCTAGAAGCCGGGCACACGCTGACCACCACCGTGACTGTGCACAACGAGGGGTTGCTGACCTGGGCTGACCGCGGGCCTAATCTGGTCTGGCTCGGCGCACACTGGTTCCTGGAGAACGGCAGCGAAAGCCTGGGCTTTGTGCCGCGTTGGTCGCTGCCTGAGCCGGTGGGGCCAGGGGAGTCAATCACGCTTGACGTGCCCATTCGCGCCCCTCAGGAGCCAGGCAACTATCGCCTGCAGTGGGACATGGTGCATGAAGATGTGACCTGGTTCAGCGCCAAGAGCGGCGTCTTTGCCAATACCGAAATTGTGGTGCGCCCGGCTGAGCAGCCGCCCCCGCCCACCACAGCGGAAGAGGCGATGATAGATATGGCGCTCTCGCAGGTGGTAGAAGCGCCGGCGGACATGGCCCCCATCCCCGGTCGCCGCACCTTATGGCGCATTGCGCTGAACCGTTTCCTGGAACGACCCTTGCTGGGTATCGGGCTAGACAACTACCGCCTGGTCTATGGTGAAGAGTTGGGGCACGAGACGTGGAACATGTCGATCCATACCAATAACTGGTATGTTGAGGTGCTTGTTTCTCTGGGATTGCTCGGCACTTTACCCTTTTTGATCTGGGTGGTATCATTTATAGCTTACATTATCCGGACATTGCGTGACCCCCGCAGCAGCATCTGGCAGGCGGCGATCGCAGTTGGCGTTATCGCCTTCTTCGGTCATGGCCTGCTCGATTACTTTATATTGTTTAATGATACAGGCATGTTATTCTGGCTGCTGACGGGACTATGGATAAGCCAGGAAATAATAGCGACCGGTTAGAGATAGGAGCATCGCTGCCAATATCAACCTCGTCCCTCTCCTGACTCCGACGTTTGAAGGTGCGCCATGTCATTACGTATTGGAGTAGACGGAACACCTCTTCTGGGGCAACGTTCCGGAGTAGGGTACTATACCAGCCACCTGCTGGAAGCCCTGCTCGAAACAAATCCAGAGTGGGAATATTTGCTATATAGCAACCGGCCTCTCAACGGCCTGGAGCCATCCCTCTCGGGGGCCATCCGCATCGAAGATCATTTCCCGCACAGCCGCTGGGTGTGGATGCAGACGATGCTGCCCGGCGCCATCCGCCGCAGCCAGCCTGATCTGGTCCATTTCACCAACGCGCTGGCTCCCCTCTGGCAACCGGCACCCTTCGTGCTCACCATTCACGATGCCTCCCTGTTCGTCTACGGCCACTACCATCCCCGCGCCCGTCACCTGACCATCCGCCTGATGTTACCCCTCGTTGCGCGCCGCGCTTCGGCCATCATCACTGTCTCCCAGCACTCTTGCAGCGAGCTGACGCGCGTTTTGCGCCTGCCGCCGGAGAAGCTGTATGTGGTCTACGAAGCGCCCGCGCCCCGCTTCCGGCCCATCAGCGACGAAGCGTGCCTGACCTCCTTGCGCCAGAAATACAAGCTGCCCGACGACTTCATTCTGTTCGTGGGCACGCTGGAGCCGCGCAAGAACCTGACGCGGCTGGTACGCGCCCTGGCTCGCGCTCGCGATCACGGTCTGTCGCACCACCTCGTCCTCGCCGGTCCCTCGGGCTGGATGACCGGTGAATTCTACAAGGAAGTCGAGTCGCTGGGCCTGAAAGACGTCGTCCATCACCTGGGCTATGTGCCTGTTGAAGATTTGCCCGCCCTCTTCTCAATGGCAACATTATTCGCGTTCCCCTCCCTCTACGAAGGGTTCGGCCTGCCGCCGCTGGAGGCCATGGCCTGCGGCACCCCGGTACTCACCAGCAACCGCTCCTCCATGGCCGAAATCTGCGGCGACGCGGCCTACCTGGTGGAACCCGAGAGCGAAGAATCAATCGCCGAAGGGCTATGCACCCTCCTTGCCGACGCCGACCTGCGCCAGATGCTGCGCCGCCGCGGCCTGGCCCACGCCGCCCAATTCTCCTGGCAACGCGCCGCCCGCGAAACGAGTGAAGTATACCGCCGGGTGGTGGGGAGAGATTAGAGATTGGAGATTGGAGATTGGAACGGCGGAACACGGGGAAGCAGTAATCAGTAATCAGTAGGCCGTAATCGGTGGACGGTAATCGGTGGACGGTACACCGTGAACGGCAGCGCCTCGCATAACCAACAAACCACCCTCCATCTGCGTCCATCCGCGTCCGCCCCGCATCGGGACATCTGCGGCAAAAACCAATCTCTAATCTCCAATCTCCAATCTCCCCTTTCGTAAGCGACTGGTTAGATCCGCCCCCCACGCTTGCAGGCCAAATCTGACTATGCTAAGATCCCAATCGAACCCTGCTGTGCGCGTGATGGGTCTCAAGTGTTGAGCCAACGTCTTTTAAATGGGAATTGGCTTACATTGGGGCCATGCAGTAGCCTTCGGGCAAGGCAGAAGCCCCATGACAACATGATTCCCACCTGCTTTTGCAGGTTCAACCAAGTCGCTCACACGGCATAGCGGGGCTGCTTTATCAATCAATCATCCGCGTTTCGCCTCTGACCCAGTCAGAGGCCTTTTTATTTCCACCCCCTTACCGTCCCCCGAATACCGATTAC
>CAZRTM010000113.1:0-1963 GCA_964602995.1 uncultured Ardenticatenaceae bacterium | reverse complement strand
CCCCTCCCAGCCTAACCGGAAAATAATAAGTCGCCCCACCCACATTCTCCCAAAAGCCCATCGCTGCCAGCACATAGTCGCCGGCCGGCGCTTCTGGCTCCCAGGTGAGCGTGCTCTGCTGGACTGCGTTGTCATGGTAATTCTCAATGGCGCTCATGTCCTGGGGATTGGCCAGCACCAGCATCACGCGGTCCGGCAGCGGCTCTTGCAGCTCAAGCTCCAGCGGCTGGCCTGGCGCAATCTCTGTAAACTGCGCACCCTCGAACGTAGGCAGCACCGAATCCTCACAGATATCGACCGGCTCCTCAGTCGTATCAATCGTACCCGCCGTCTGCTCAGGCCAACACTCGGCCACCTCCTGCCCCGAAAGCCGCTCTCCTTCGTTCAGTAGAAAAATCTCCGGCGCCGATTCCAGCGCTTCCGGTTCCACCTGCTCGTCATCCCCTCCACACGCCACCAACGCCACACTCAACAATAGCGCAAAAACCAACCAGATCCCATTCCGACCCACTCGTCCACTATTCATCTCGACTCCTCCACTACCAATACAGTTTTAGCTGACAGCTATCAGCTAAAAGCGTACCCCTAACCTGTTAGAAGCAAGTTAACCGCATCTGGCGCTCACCTATGGAAAATTTACACTTCTCTGCTACGCTTGCTCTATCCTGGAGCTCTCCAGGCGCGGGCGACCATTTGCAGTAGTCACCGGCGCTTTATGCAGTCAACATCAAATTATTTAGGAGGTAAACAAAAACTATGCCTGTACGTTCCGCAGATGCGGTATGGAAAGGAACTTTGCAGAACGGGGAAGGGACCATGAAGATGGCCAGCGGCGCTTATGAGGGGCAATACTCCTTCAGCTCACGCTTTGAAGAAGGTCCGGGCACCAATCCCGAGGAGCTAATTGCCGCGGCCCACGCTGGTTGCTTCTCGATGGCATTGGCGGGTGGTCTGGGCCGGGCTGGCTATGAGCCGGGGGAAGTACGCACGACGGCGCGGGTACACGTCGAGAGAAGCGACAGCGGCTTCACCATCACTCGTATTGAGCTGGACACCAAGGTGCGCGCTGAGGGTCTCGATGAAAGCACCCTACAGGAGCAGGCCGAAGCTGCCAAAGACGGTTGCCCCGTCTCCAGGGCGCTCGGCGGCGTTAGCGACGTCAGCGTGAATGCTGAGCTTCTTAGCTAACCTCTCTTTACTGACAGACACATGAGATGAAGGCGTTCGTTTTTGAGCGCCTTTTTTTATTCCCGCGCGGCGGCAGCCGGCAGGCTCCACACCCCCGTCCATTCCGGCACCCGCGCCCAGCGATTTTGGCGTATCTTCTGTGCCAGCTCTGGCCCAAAGAAGAACTCCGTGCAGGCCACAGCCTCTTCCACGCTGGCGAACTGGTAGTCGGTAGCAATTTCCTGCCGCCTGAAGCCCCACGCCGTCTCCAGATAATGGTGATAGCGGCGCAACGCCTCCGTCGGCGCGCCAGGCTCCAACTGCCCCGTTCCCAACGTCTCCACAATCACCAGCACCCCCTCAGGAGCCGCTGCCCGCCGCATCTCACGTAACGCCCGATCGATCTGCTCCTGCCACGCTGCGCCAAACCAGCTATTAAAATGGCCCATCGTCCATCCCGCCATCACCACACCGGCCCAGCCCGAAGCCACCGGCAACACCCGCGCGTCCGCCTGCACCAGCTCCCAATGCGCGCCCAACCGTTCCCGCACCCGTCCGCTCTCCACCAGCATCGCCCGGTGCAAATCCACCGCCACCATCCCCCTCACCTTCCGCGCCAACAACTGCGGCAACCGCCCCGTTCCACTCCCCACATCCAGCACCCACTTCCCCTCAAACGGCGCCACCGCCTCCAACGCCCGCAACAAATTCCCCTCCACATCCTCCGCCGCAATCATCCTCTGATAAGCCCCCGCCTGGCTTTGGTAAATGTTGATGAAGTGGTCAGTCATGGTTG
>CAZRTM010000112.1:0-12674 GCA_964602995.1 uncultured Ardenticatenaceae bacterium | reverse complement strand
TGGTTATGAATTTGTCAAGGTGCTTTTTATGAGATCTGTCAGTCAATCAGATCTCCAATCTCCAATCTCCAATCTCTAATCTCCACTCCCCACTCATTTTGTAATGCCCCCCGGTCGTGCTATGATCCCCACCGCATTTTTCTGACTTACGGAGAGGTTACTTATGCGCTCAAGATTGAACTACGTATTGCTGCTGGTGCTTGCGTCGCTGCTGTTGCTGGCGGCCTGTAGCACAGAAGAGCCGGCGCCCACTGAGGCGCCGCCGCCCACGGAAGAGGTGGCGCAGGTTGAAGCGACGGCAACGGAAGAGCCTACGCAGGTCCCAACAGAGGCGCCCACAGAGACGCCGGAACCGAGCGCCACGCCTAGCCCGTCGCCCACGGCCACGCCTACACCATTGCTCTTGATGGAGCCAGAGGATTTCGGCGAGGACCGCAATCCGCTGACGGGCGAACTGGAGGAAGACCCATCGGTGCTGGACCGGCGGCCCATTGCTTTCAAGATTTCAAATTCACCCGCCGGTTACGTGCGGCCCCAGTCCGGCCTGAGCCAGGCGGATCTGGTCTTTGAGCACGCCACGGAAGGGCCAATCACACGCTTCACGGCCATCATCTACGACGAAGTGCCGCCAGACGTCGGCCCCATCCGCAGCGGGCGCCTGATCGACGCCGAGATTCCGCAGATGTATGACGCCGCCTTTGCCTATTCCGGCGCCAGCCAGGGCGTGAATGGCAAGCTGTTTAGCTCCCCCTTCTCGCGCCGCATTTTGCGCGCCGACGCCCCCGGCTTCTACCGCACTGGCGAGGACAAGCCATTTGAGCACACCCTCTACGCCGATCCCTCGCAATGGTGGGAAGAGTTAGAGCGGCGCGAGCTGAACCAGCGGCCGCAGTTCCAGACGATGATGTCCTTTAGCGAAGAGCCGCCGGAAGGGGGCGAACCGGCCAGCCACATCAACATCAACTACCAGGATCGCATGATCGTCGATTGGGAATATGACGAGGAGAGCGGTCGCTACCTGCGTTGGGCCGACGGTGAGGAACACACCGATAAGAACACCGGCGAGCAGCTTTCCGCCGCCAACGTGGTCGTCGTCTTTGCCCTACACCAGATTGTGCCCAGCATCTGCGAATATGCCCCGCCCGGCGGCGAGTGCCAGGCCTTCTCCACAGAGATTCAGATCTGGGGCCGCGGCCGGGCCCTCGTCTTCCGCGATGGGCAGATGTATACGGGAACGTGGCGTCGCGAACAGCCAAACCATATGCTGACCTTCTACGACGCCGACGATAACCCGATTCCGCTGCAGATTGGCAACACCTACTTCCAGGTAGTCGCCCTACATTATGATGAGCCGGTGACGGTTGATCCTTAAGATTTAATGTGTCCCTGAAGCACCAGCAGCTCGGCGTTGAGGATGGAGCCGCTGGCCGCGCCGCGCAGGGTGTTGTGCGTGATGGACATAAAACGCAGGTCCATCACATTACAGCGCCGTACCTTGCCAACGGTCCAGGCCAGCCCCTCTTCTGAATCGCGGTCGAGGCGCGGCTGTGGCCGGTCCTCTTCATCGCGATAGATGAGCAGTTGCTCCGGGCTGCTGGGTAGCTCTTTGCAAATGGCCGGCGGCTGCCACGACTTCAAGGCTTCGATAGCCTGTTGTGGCGTCGCCGGTTCTCCTAATTTCACCGCAACGCTGGCCAGGTGGCCGTCCATCACCGGCACGCGGTTGGCCTGTGCGCTCAACTGCAGGCCGGCCATCACCAGCTCCTCATCCACCACGCGGCCCAGCAGCTTGCGCGGCTCGTTCTCCAACTTCTCATCTTCACCGCCAATGTAGGGGATGATGTTGTCCATGATGGCCATCGAGGGCACTCCCGGATAACCGGCTCCCGAAATGGCTTGCATCGTCGTGATGATCCCGGCTTCCAGACCAAATTCGTCCTGGAACACTTTCATGGGCAGCACGATACTGGTGGTGGAACAGTTGGGGCTGGCCACAATGAAGCCAGACCAGTTGCGCTCCTTTTGCTGGCGGCAAATGAGGGCGGTGTGGTCGGGGTTTAGCTCAGGAATGAGCAAAGGAACGTCATCGGTCATGCGGTAGGCTGAAGCATTTGTGACCACGGCATATCCTGCCGCAGCAAAGACCGGTTCCAGCTCTCGCGCCTGGGCCGTGGGCAGTGCGGAGAAGACCACGGGAACGTCCAGATTCGGTTCAGTAGGCTGCACAGTCAGCGAAGCCACGGCCTCGGGCACATCGCCGGGCAGCACCCAGTTGACGCCATCACCATAGGATCCGCCGACGGTGCGTTCGGAGCCAGTGACTGTAGTGACCTCAAACCAGGGATGGTTGGCCAATAGTTGCACAAAACGCTGCCCCACCGCTCCTGTTGCAGCCAGGACTGCTACGGGAATCCTTTTCATTTTCTTCAAACCTATGCCTCCGAAAAAAACCTTTACTTAAACAGAAATAAGCCGCCAGACCAGTCTGGGTAATGGCGGTAAGTTGGTCGTGAACCAGATGGGAAACGACATGTGGGAGTGGTGAGCGCGAATTATATGCCAGGGTAGCAGGATGTCAAACGCACCACGTAACCATACAAAGCTCACGCACTCAAGTGCTGGGATTGCCGTTTGCAACCGATCTATAATCACTTTTGTCACAAATTATCAGTTGGCGGTGTTTAGAAGGGTGATGACGGACGCAATGGTTAAAAAGGAAAAAGGTAACCTATTGATGGCGCTCTCAGACGCTTTGTTGCTGAGGCGCGCCGCAGCCGGTGATGAAGCCTCGTTTGAAAGGCTTTTCTATCGTCACTATGACCGGGTTTACGGCTTGCTTTTCCGCCTGCTCGGTAACCGTGGTGAAGCAGAGGATATGACTCAGGAAGTGTTCATTAAGCTATACCAGAAGAAGTTTGCGCCGGGACAGGAACACAACGTGGGCGCCTGGCTCTACCGGGTGGCGATGAACACCGGTTATAACGCTTTGCGCAGCCGCCAGCGCCACATGCAACGCAACATACACCTTCTGCCCGATGTGACAGACGAGGAGCCAGGTCCGGCGATAGAAATGGCCCAGCACCAGACGCAGGCCCGTGTGCGAGCCACGCTGGCGCGCCTGTCACAGCGGGAGAGCCAGCTCCTGCTGTTGCGGGAGATGGGTTTTAGCTATGCAGAGCTGGCCGAGATTTGTGGGGTGGCGCCAGGTTCAGTGGGAACCCTGTTGCGGAGGGCAGCAGAGGCTTTCCGGCGTGAGTATGAGCAGGCCTACCCTCAGGAGGAGTTGTAAGATGAGTAGCAGACCAGATGAGATCCGTGATGTAATGGAACAGTTGGCGCATCTTGCGCCGCAAGGGTCGGACACCGCCCGCCCGGCTTCGGAAGCTCTGGCACAGATACGAAGCAGGGTCGAACTTCCGGAGCGCGAGCTACTGTCCCGACCAGGGAGAAATTTTATAATGATGAGAAGACGTTCTGCCGTCGTACTTGTATCGCTTGTACTGTTGTTGGTTGTGGCCCTGGCTTTGCCGCCGGTGCGCGCCGCCGCCAGCGATTTCCTGGGCATCTTCCGCGTACAGAAGTTTGCCCCCATTTCCGTGTCACCGCAGCAGCTACAGCTTTTAGAGCAAATCGCCGACCAGGGTCTCTATCCCGGCGAATTTGAAAGCATTGAGGAGCCTGGCCCACCCCAGCCCGTCGCTTCGCTGGCCGAAGCACAAAGCGCCAGCGGATTGACCGTGCTCTCGCCAGAAGCCCTAGGCCCGGCCGATGAAATTTCTGTCTCCAATGGCGGCCGAGGGCGGCTGACCGTTGACCTGCAAAACGCCCGCGCCATTCTGAGGGCCGCCGGAGCAGATCCCATGTTGCTGCCTGATAGCCTGGAAGGGGCCGTGGTGGACGTGACCATCTACCCCGGCGTGCGGCAGAACTGGAACAACGGCGTGAACCTCTTCCAGTCGCAAAGTCCGCTGGTCGATTACCCCGAAGACGTGGACCCCACGCAGCTTGGCGAGGCGCTGCTGCAGGTGTTGGGCCTGAGCGAAGGTGAGGCGCGCCACCTGGCCAGCAGAATTGACTGGAATAGCACGCTGGTGCTGCCCGTGCCGCAAGACGTGGCCACCTTCAGTGAAGCAACCGTCAGGGGCAACAGCGGGCTGGCTCTGACCAGCGTGTCTGGCGGTGAAAGCAGCCTGATATGGCAGGATGGCGGCAACATCTTCCTGCTGGTTGGCAAAATGAGCATTGATGAGCTGCAGCAAATCGCCGAGAGCGTGCGCTAATCATCGCTATGTCTGAAGCGGCTATTGCCACGCGCGGTTTGCGCAAAGAATTTGGAGAGAAAGTAGCCGTCGCGGACCTCACCCTGCAGGTGGAGCAGGGTGAGGTCTTCGGCTTCCTGGGCCCCAATGGGGCGGGAAAGACGACCTCGATCAAGATGTTGCTGGGCCTCACAGCGCCCACAGCAGGGGAGGGCTATCTGTTGGGCCAGCCGTTGGGCGACCACCGCACCCGCGCTCGTATTGGTTTCCTGCCCGAGCATTTTCGCTTCCACGAATGGCTGACCGCGGCCGAATTCCTCGACCTGCACGGCCGGCTCTATGGCATGGAGCGGAGCCGGCGTCAGGAAGTGATTCCCGACTTGCTGGAGCTGGTAGGGCTGGCCGACCGCGCCGGGACGCGGCTATCGGCCTTCTCCAAGGGCATGTTGCAGCGTATCGGGCTGGCCCAGGCGCTGCTCAACGACCCCGCCCTCGTCTTCCTGGACGAACCCACATCCGGCCTTGATCCGCTGGGCCGGCGCCTGGTGCGCAACATCATCAACCACCTGCGCGAAGAAGGAACCGCCGTCTTCCTCAACTCGCACCTGTTGGGCGAAATCGAGCTGACCTGCGACCGCGTGGCCTTCATCCGTGACGGCAAGGTGTTGCAGGTGTCGGCGCTGGCCGAGCTGGAGCAGGGCATGGTGCAGGTGCGGCTGCGTGTGGGCCAGCCCACGCCTGCGCTTCTGGGTGCGCTGTCCGACTTTGGCAACGGCGTGTCGCTGGAAAAGGCCAACGGGCACATCACCATGACCGTGGCCGACGAGAGCCGGCTGCCGCTCCTGGCCAACTGGCTCGTCTCGTCCGGTTACGAGCTATACGAGCTGTCGCCGCAACGCCTGTCGCTGGAAGAGCGCTTTATCCAGATTGTCGGCGACCAGATTGTGGAGTAAGGAAGATGCGCACCATTCTGAATATAGCGAGGCTAACGATACGTGAGACGCAGCGGCGGCGCATCCTGTGGGTGGCGCTGTTCATGGGCATTGCCTTTCTGGTTGTCTTTGGCCTCGGCTTCCACTACATCGTTACCGACTTTGAAAGAGAAGCGTTTAACAATAACTCTGAATTCCCAGGGCTGATTGGCAACTTCCTGACGCTGGCCGGCCTCTATGCCATCAACTTCATGGTGATTGTGATGGCCGCCCTGCTCTCGGCGGGTACCATCTCCGGCGAAGTGGAATCACACACGATGGAGACGATTGTGACCAAGCCGCTGCGGCGCTGGGAAGTGGTGCTGGGCAAGTGGGTGGGGCTGGCGGTAATTATCACCCTTTACCTGTTGGGGCTGGCCGGCGGCGTGCTGCTCATTGCTTATCTGCGCGCCGGTTTCACGTTGCAGAATGTATCCTCTGGGGTGGCGTTGATGTTGCTGAGCGGGTTGAGCATGTTGAGCCTGAGCATTCTGGGCGGAACTCGCCTCTCCACGCTGGCCAACGGCTCGATGGCTTTCATGCTCTACGCCGTGGCCTTCATTGGCGGCTGGGTGGAACAGATTGGGGCCTTGTTCCGCAACGAGACCGCCGTGGACCTGGGCATTGTGTCCGGGTTGCTGATGCCCGCCGATATCCTCTGGAAACGCGCCACGCTCCTCATGCAGCCGTCGTTGGCCGGCAGCATGGAGGTCCCTCCCCCGCTGGTTGTCATCTCCCAACCCAGCCCAGCAATGACCGTCTACGCCATGGCCTACACACTGCTGCTGTTGCTGCTGGCTTTGTGGGTCTTTTCGCGGCGGGATCTGTAAAGCGAGTTGGCAACTCGCTTGAGCGAAGCGATTTACCAAATCGCTTTACAGCATGTTGTACAGCGAGTTGGCAACTGGCTTAGCGAAGCGATTTACCAAATCGCTTTACGGGTCGCCGCACGGTTTGCAGTATGTCCAGGGCCACTCTTCCCAATGCTCGACCAGGCCTGCTTTGACTGGATTATTCAATATATAGTTACGGATGCGACTCAACTCCTCTTCATCGCGCACGATGTGGTCATAGCTTTCGCGGTGCCAGAACTGGCCACGGCGCCGGAGGACTTTGTTTGATTTCGTGGCGGTGCGGCGTTTGAGCGAGTGCATGATAGCCTGAAGCGCAAAGTATGTGTCCTCATTCTCATCCTCCGGTAGAGGGGTAAAGATGACGTGCACGTGATTGCTCATGATCGTGTAAGTGTCCAGGTCGTAGACAAGACCGTCACGGTACTGGAGCGCTTCAGCCACGATGGCGGCGACAGCCGGGTTGCTTAGCCAGTGCGGACCGCTCCTGATAGTGTCGAGCGTTGCGTCCCAGCGGCCAAAATGACGCCGCTGTTCCAGGTAACGCTGCCGTTGCCGCTCTTCGTCGTCCTCAATCTGCGCCAGCCGTTTCTCTGTCGCTGCGGCCTCACTTAACAGCTCCTCTATGACAGTTGCCGGAAGGGAACCGGCCAGCCGGAACGTGACGAAGAGTGTCGCCCCGGGCGGTTGGATGTGAGGCAGGTTGCGGGTGTAGCTCTCGCGATAGGCTAGTGGGTGCATAGTCTGTTGTACAGCGATTTGGTAAATCGCTTGCCAGTTACCAACTGGCTGTACAAGTGAGCAGCGAGTTACCAACTCGCTGTACAATTGTAACTGGCTGTACAAGTACAATCATTGACGAAACAGGTGAAGAGCAGAATAATCAACAGTACACCAGCCACAAGGCATCCGTAGCAAGTGACCAGAGAGGACGGTAGAAGGGAATGGACGAATCAACAAATCGAGCCGAGGAGCTTTACCGCAGGCTTGGCGAGAGGTTGGTCGAGGACAGCAGCCTGCGCGATGCGCTGACCGATGACCAGGCCCAGCGCCTGCTTGACTGGGCGTTGGCCCAGGTGCGGGAAGCGGTGGAACAGGTGCAGGGGAAGGCGGCGCCAGGCGTGACGGCGGAGGAGAGCGCAGCCGCAGAAGCCGAAGAGGAGATGGCGGAAGCGGAGGAAAGCGCAATGGAAGGAAGCGCACCATCCTCTGAGTGGGCACCATCCTCTGAGGAGGCGCAATTCTCCGAGTGGGAAGCAGAAGAAAGCATAACCGAAGAGGAGGCCCAACCTACAGAAGGCACGCAACCCACCGAAGGGACGCAACCCTCTGAGCAGGAAGCGGAGTCGCTGGTCGAAAGCCGGTTCGAAGCGGTACGCCGCGTCATGAAACAGGCCAATAAGATGGTGGAAGAGCTGCCACAGGCCACCAGCGCCCGCTCCAGAGATTACATGCTCCAATTTTTTGATGCCCTATGCGAGGTGGATGCGCGCGCCGTTCAGGTCAATGATATGATGGATTTGGAGAAGATGGCCCTGAATCGTGAGAAGTTGGGGCAGGACGCGATTTTTGAACGGCTGATGGCCATTATTCGCCAGGAAGATGAAGAAGAATGAAGTACTCTTTTCACCCGCTTGCACTGGGTCGTTCACGATTGCTCCTCTTCCTCGCCACTCTTTTCTTCGTCTCAGTAGCGTGTGAAATCAGCCTTGACTTTGACTTCCTGGGCGACCCTGTCGTCCGCACCGAACACAGCGGTGACTGGTACGAAATTTATTTTACTAACCCCACCTGCCCCTCCGAGTTTGAGCGTACGGGTGGAATCGACGAAATTGTCGCCAACGATTTGCTGACCGCCCAACGAACCGTGGATATTGCGGCCTTCGATCTGGACGCGCTGCCCATCGTCGATGCCCTCATTGAGCTGCGAAAACAAGGAGTGACCGTGCGCGTGGTCACCGACGATGAAAACGAAGACCTTTCGTCAATCCGCCGCCTGCGCGCCAACGGCATCAGCGTGGTCACTGACAAACGGTCGGCGTTGATGCACAACAAGTTCATCGTCATCGACGGGCGCTACGTGTGGACGGGGTCGATGAACTACACCACGAACGGCGCTTACTGCAACAACAACAACGCCGTGCGCTTCGATTCGCCTGAGCTGGCGGCCAATTACGAAGCGGAGATGGATGAGATGTATATCGACCGCTCCTTTGGTCCCACGTCGCCCGCAGACACGCCCAATCCCCAGGTGCTGATTAACGACGTGCTGCTCGAAACGTACTTCGCTTCCGAAGAGAAGCTGGCGCCGGTGATTGCCGAGCTGGTTAGCATGGCCGAGGAAGAGGTACTGTTTATGGCCTTTTCTTTCACGCACCCGGACATTGGGCAGGCGGTGCTGGAAAGGGGCGCGGCGGGCGTCGATGTGCGCGGCGTGTTCGAGACGGTTGGCTCGGAGACGTCATTCAGCTACTATCCCATTCTGCGCGATACCCCCTTGCCCAACATCCAGGTGCGGCAGGACGGCAACCCGCGCATCATGCACCACAAGGTCTTTATCATCGACCGCGAGGTAGTACTTTTCGGCTCCTTTAATTTCAGCGGCAACGCCAACAACAGCAACGATGAGAATCTGATCATCGTTTATGATCCCGAATTTACCGGTTATTTTGTCGAGGAGTTTGAGACCGTGTGGGACGAAGCACGCCGTTAATGGTTGGCGCAGAGCCATCCGGCGCCTGTCGAGTGAGTTAAACACACTCTTAATATGCAGGGCCTGCACTGTGCGTGCTTTATGGTATTGTTATAATGGTCGCTGTTCTGACGGTTCCAGATGAACGGCGTGCAATTTTCTCAATGGTAGAGGTAGTTTTTCTATGCAGATTCGATCAACGGCGCAAAACCCTGTAACCCTTCCCTCTGATGGTTCCTCGCTGCGGGCCATCCGTTGGTTCCTGGTTCCGCCCATGACGGCGCTGGCGCTAATTATTCTGGCCGCTGCCCTCTTGCTGGTCAGTTACGAGTCTCAGCACAATGGCGTCATTTACACCGGCGTGCAAATTGCGGGCGTCGATTTAAGCGGTATGACGCCTGAAGAAGCAGAAGCAAAGTTGACGGAGCTGTTCCCCCAAAGCGCGACAAAAAGTGTAACGCTGGTCGATCCGCGCACGGGCGCCGAATGGACGCGCTCGTTGGCAGAGTTGGGTATCAGCTACGACGTAAAACAGACAGTTGAATCAGCGTATAACGTAGGCCGCTCCAGAAATCCCCTGGCCGCCATTCGCGACCGCTTCACAGCCTGGTACTTTGGCCGCGCGCTGGCCCCGGTCATTGTTTTTGACGAGGGACAGATTGAACAGGTGCTGGATGAAATTGCCGCCGAGGTGAACCGCCCTGCTGTGGATGCCCACATTGCATTCAACGATGGCCGTTTTGAGTATACTGCCGGCCAGGTGGGTCTACAGTTAGACCGCGCTTATCTCAAAGAGCAGTTGATGGAGCCGGTGATGGAGTTCCGCAGCGCTGAAGTGGAGACGCTCGTTCACGAAGTGCGCCCGGCCGTGCTTGACGACAGCGAAACGGCTGCCCGTGTGCAATCAATCCTGGGCAGCCCGATGGTCCTTTACTTTGAAGAGCCGTTGCAAGATCTCGATTTGGGGCGCGTGGAAGTCAGCACAGAACAACTGGCTGAATGGGTCCGCGTGCAGATGACGGGCAACGAGGATGGCGCGCACTACGACGTGTTCGTCGACGAGAACGCGGTGCGCAACTGGCTGATGCAAATAGAATCGCAGATTTATCGCCAGCCCGAGAATGCCCGCTTTTACTTTGACGACAATACGGAACAGTTGGTGCTGGTTGAGCCTCACGTCAATGGGCGCGCCCTGGATGTCGAGGCGACGTTAGAGCGCTTTATGGCCCAGGTGGACACACCCAATCGCACACTGCCCTTTGTGGTCAACGAAATCACGCCCACGGTTCATTCGCAGGCCACGGCTGCCGAGCTGGGCATTACCGACTTTATCACCCAAAGCACGACCTGGTTCTATGGCTCTTCGCCAGAGCGCAAGCACAATATTGCCCGCTCCGCCGCGCAGTTCTTTGGCATCGTGGTGGCGCCCGGTGAAGAGTTCTCCTTCAACCGCTATCTGGGCGACGTGACTGAAGAGGCCGGCTTCACTACAGGCCTGATCATTCTGGGTGGGCGCACCATCGAAGGCATCGGCGGCGGCATCTGCCAGGTCAGCACCACGCTTTACCAGGCCGCGTTCAAAGCCGGGTTCCCCATCACAGAGCGCATGGAACACGGCTACCGCGTGCACTATTATGACGATGGTGAGGGGCCGGGCATGGATGCGATGATGTACTCCCCTCTTGTGGACATGAAGTTCGTCAATAATACCGAGCATTACCTACTCATTGAAAACTATTTCGACGAGGCTACTGAGTCTCTGACCTTCAAGTTCTACAGCACTGACATTGGGCGCAGGGTGGAGAAAGACGGGCCGCACTTCGCGAATGTGGTGCCTCCTCCGCCGGATATCTGGGAATATAACGAAGAGTTGGAGCCGGGAGAGATTATTCAAGTGGACTGGGCTGTGGAAGGAGCCGACGTGACGGTCAACCGGCGCGTCTATGACGCCGACGGCAACCTGATGTACGGCGAAGAGTCATTCGTCAGCAATTATATTCCCTGGTCCAATATCTATCAGTATGGCCCCGGAGTTGACCCCAACAACGTCAATCCCGAGGATATGCCGTAGTAACGGACGCACCGCGTAAAGCCAAAGTCGTGACTCTGTTGCATCGTAGCAGCATTTCCGTTACTTTTTTACTCAGTCGTGCAACTATAAGGATGGTACAGTACCCGCCGCGGAGGTGGCCCTCCGACAAGCGGTTGGTTGATGCCATTGACTTATAGTTAGCACGTCTGAGTGGCTGCCGATTGGCGACGGAGACCTATCTCGACGTGCAAGACGAACAGACATTACTGGCGAAAGCGCGTTCCCTGGATCAGGAAGCACTGGGGCAGATCCACGATAGTTATTACGAGGCAATTTACCGCTACCTGGTTTATCGTGTTGGTAACCAGCAGGTAGCCGAGGATCTGACCAGTGAAGTCTTTATCCGCCTGCTTAGCGCCTTGCGCGATCACACCGCGCCAGAAAAAACGTTGCGCGGCTGGCTCTATGGCGTGGCCTTCCGGGTGGCAAGCGACTATCATCGCAAACAGTATCGTCGGAAAAATGTAGAGCTTTCGGACACGATACCGAGCGGGGTAGCCGATCCCCTGGATTCTGTCGCCGACAAAGTAACGTGGCAGCAGGTGAAGGTTGCCATCGCGAGCCTGACCGACGCACAACGCGAAGTGATCGCCCTGCGGTTCGGCAATGAGATGCCGATCCGGGACGTAGCGGAGCTGTTAGGAAAAACGGAAGGAGCCGTGAAACAGTTGCAGGCGCGAGCACTGGCGAGTCTGGCAAGGATGTTGAAGGAAGTAGCATAAATGGCAAGCGACGCATTCGAAGAGACGCTGGTTGAAGCGTTGGAGGCGCTGGAAAACGGCGACCGGGTAGAAGAGGTACTCGGCCGTTATCCAGAGCATGCTGCTGATCTGCGCCATGTGTTGGAGACGACGGCCCTGCTGGTGCAGTTGCCGCCTTCGCCTTCTCCCCAGGCGCGGGAGGCGTCGAGAAAGGCCTTCTTGCAGCATGGCCAGGAGCTGCGGCAGCAGAAGAAGCAGGGAAACGCGCGCCCCTTGCGCCGCTTCTTCCTCTCCTTTGCTTCGCTGGCACTGGTCGTGATGCTCGTTGGTCTGTTCGCTGCCCAATACGCCATCCCCGGCGATCCGCTCTATGGCTTCAAGCGCTCGGTTGAAAACGTGCGGCTCTCTGTAGCCTCACCGGCGCAGCAGCAACAGTTACGCCGCGCCTTTGAAGAGGAGCGAAACCACGAAGTGTACCGCATGATAGACCGCGGCCGTGACGGCGTCGCCGGCTATAAGGGCATCGTGGTCGAAATAGGCGACGAGCAATGGGAGCTAGGCAACATCACGATCAACATCACCGACGAAACAGTCATCCAGGGCACGCCCAAAGAGGGTGACTGGGTCGAAGCCCACTGCCGCATTGAGGACGGCCAGGTTTATGCGGAGAGTCTGGTGGTGGTTGGGGAGTAGAGATTGGAGATTGGAGATTGGAGATTGGGGGCGCTACTGTAGACATCCGATTTCTTGGAGAAATCGGATGTCTGGGACTTGGCGTGGCTCGCGGGGGAAACACGGATTGCTGGAATGAACGGATGACTATCGCTCGGGCCGGTCTATATTTGAGTCATATGACCTGCACCCCAGATATGGGGGTAGGTCATATGTCTCAAATGCTGATTAGGACCATATGTGGCATCTGCGATGGTCATATGTCCTAATCTCCTGACCGCGCCCGCCGCTCTAATGTAGACAGGTGGCACGGTCGGGAGACCGGCCACAGCAATAACGAAGAGACCGGCCACAGCACCCATCTCTACAAAAATCTGCGTTCATCTCCGTCCTCCCACGCCAGGACATCTGCGGCAGAGCCGGCAGGATGCCGGCG
>CAZRTM010000111.1:11244-12833 GCA_964602995.1 uncultured Ardenticatenaceae bacterium | reverse complement strand
CGAGCCACCTGCCTACATGAGAGCGGCGGGCACGGTCAGGAGACCGGCCCGAGCCATACAAAAACCAACTTAACAGAGCACTAAGTATTGGTAAGAGCACAACGAGACACCAACGTAGCCGGGGGCGCTCTCACCGCTATCGTTTGGAGTACAGAAAATGAAAAACTGTTACGGACGGCTCTTCCTGCCGCTCCTCGTTCTTGTTGTGTTCACCCTCCTGATGCAGGAGACAGTCCAAGAAGCAAGCGCTGGTGCTCCCAAATCGGAAATCTACATTCCACTGTTGAGCCGGCCATCGACCAGCCAGGCAACCACGAGTTGCGAGGTTGAGGGGACGTCCTACCGTACACTCTCGCCTATTTCAGAGCCTACTAACATCCCTGCCGAAATCCATCCCGATCTCAACCTGACCGTTCGCGGTTACCAGCCGGCGCATGCGGCTGAGATGGAGCTGGTCGCCTACAATGGACCAACGGACGACCGCGCTCCCCAGCTTGACACGCTATTCAGCCCCAAACGCCTGGCTCACTTTACCAGTGGCTACCGCGTGAATCAGTGGGACTGGGAGTGTAATTGCCCGGCCGGCCCAATTGGTGACTACGCCGTCACCTTGCTGGGAATGGCCACCACCCCAGGGGAAACGATTCACACGCCCGTTTCCGGCTATGAAATCGCGCCTGGCCTGGGGGCTATGGTCCTTCTGGCGGAAGAAAACCGCATTACGCTGAAGTACACGCCTGACGACAATATCGTCGTTGGCTACGCCATACACATCGAAGACATCTGCGTCGAGCCGGACCTCCTGGCCCTTTACCGCCAGATGAATGCTGAAGGGCGGGATGAGCTGCCCGTACTGAGCGGCGGGCAGGCTATTGGACGGGCGCTCGGCACCCAGATTAAGGTAGCTGTCCGAGACACCGGCGCCTTCATGGATCCCCGCGCCCAAAAAGATTGGTGGAAGGCTCACCAACTGCCTTAACTAACCAAAAAGGAGCAGCCGGCAGATTGTTTCTGCCGGCTGCCCACTCTTAGCTCATATGGGGAGCGTGCCCCCCGTACAGTTTACGGTTGGTTAGTTACTGGCTACTTTGCTGCCAGAACGAATCGACCTCAGCGTTCCAGTCAGCGCTCGGGGCCATGCCATCGTCCCAGTCGTCAACATCGACGATCGGTGCGTCAGTCAACATTTCCTCGGTCGCATCTACGACGAACTCGTCATCGGTTTCGTCGAACTGCAGCTCGGTCCACGGAATGGCGATGCTATTTTCACCAATTCCCAGGAAGCCACCGATATCAGCAACGGCGTAAAGGACGGCGCCCTTCTCAGTGTCAATGACCAGCTCGTCGATTTCGCCCAGATCATTATCTTCCAGGTTCACCAGATCGTAATCATCGGACTCCGTCAACTGCAGGACGTCACCACCTTCAGTGGCGGCTTCAACGCCCAGGCCCAGGTCTTCCAGGCTCAACAGCGCGCCGACATCGTCCAGCAGATCACTTTCGACCGTGGTCTCCTGGGCCAGGTCAGCCTGAACACCAGAGTAAACCAGAACAAAGTCGTCGTCGTCCATTAGCTGACCGGCAACCGG
>CAZRTM010000111.1:0-11144 GCA_964602995.1 uncultured Ardenticatenaceae bacterium | reverse complement strand
CGGCGTCTCAGCTTGCGACATGTCGTCATCAGTCATATCGTCCATATCGTCAGCATCGTCGACGTCGTCAACGTCGTCCATCATCTCAGAGCGATGATGCACCTCAATCTGGTCCCAGCTCAGAGCGACAGTCTGTGTCTGATCAAGCTCCGTATCGACCAACACATAGTCGACGTTGCCCTGCAGATCAACCAGAACCTCCGTTACGGTACCCACCTTGACCTGTTCCTGATCCACAACCGGCATGTCATCCAGGTCATCGGAAAGGACCCATTGGATCGTGGCCGGCGCCTCACCCTGCGCACCTTCGTCCGTTGTAGGAGTCTCTTCAACCGGCGCAGTCTCTTCCATTACCGGCGTTTCTTCCATCACCGCTGTTTCTTCCATCAGCGGCGTCTCTTCCATCATTGGCGTCTCTTCCACCATCTCCGGTGTCTCTTCCATCAATGGCGTTTCCTCTACGAGGGGTGTTTCTTCTAGCGCGGGGGTTTCTTCAAAAAGTGGCGTCTCTTGCAGGCCACCACCCGGATACGCCTCCAACGTCCCCTGCCCTTCTTCAGCGCCGCCACAAGCCACCAGGGCCAGGGCCAATAGGGACATTAACAAGAACGCAAGAAACGGTTTACTCAACCTTTTTCCAGTACTCATTACATCTCACTCCTTTCCAATACATTTACTACCTGGATGGGATGGGTACCACGCCCCACTGGAGAAGCACCCAGCCCTCATCCACCGCATAAGCCTACTAAGTTGCCCTTGTTCAGTACATGGGGTTAAACCCTAGTTTTGTGTGGTGAAACACCCTATATCAAGGTGTAAGAGGCTAGAATCCAGAGGTAATAAAAAGGGCCTGTCGTCTGACAGACCCTGGGGTAAGCGAAGGGGGAGTTAAGCTAATACTCAGGAATAACCCAATACACCGACCACCGAACGGACCGCATCGGCGGAATGGTCCAGCATTGCCCGTTCTTCGTCATTCAGCTCCATCTCAATGATGCGCTCCACTCCCTTACGCCCCAGCACAACGGGCAAGCCGATGAACAGATCCTCATAGCCATATTCGCCCTGCGTATATACGGCGCAGGGGAGCACACGCTTCTTATCTTTCAGAATGGATTCCACCATGATCGCCGTACCCGCAGCGGGAGCGTAATAGCCGCTATAACCCAGCAGCCCCACAATCTCACCGCCACCTTTGCGCGTGCGCTCGATAATCTCGTCCAGGCGCTCGGCGCTAATCAGCTCGGTGATGGGAATGCCGGCAACGGAGGTATGGCGCGGCAGAGGCACCATCGTATCGCCGTGCCCGCCCAAGACGATGCCGTGGACATCCTCCACACTGACATCCAGCTCGGCAGCGATAAATGTCTTATAGCGCGCCGTGTCCAATGCGCCGGCCTGGCCGATGATTCGCTCTCGCGGGAATCCGGTTTCCTCAAGCATCACGTGGCACATGGCGTCGAGGGGATTGGTCACCAGCACGACGATGCTATCAGGGGCGTACTGTTTGATATTGCTCGCCACTTCTTGCATCACTTCCTGATTGATCTTAACCAGCTCGTCCCGGCTGGGGAACTTGCCGGTTTCAGGATCTTTCTTGCGCGGCACACCCGCGGTCACGACGACAACGTCAGCGCCTTCTATGATCGAAGGGTCATTGCCGCCGGTCACCCGGCTATCAAATCCGATGGCCGGCCCCGCCTCATAAAGGTCCAACGCCTTACCAGCGCCGACTTGCCCAAAAATGTCAAAGAGCACCAGGTCGGCAACTTCCATGCTCGCCAGCCAATGGGCCGTAGTCGCGCCCACATTGCCAGCGCCATAGAGTGCTACTTTATTTTGCATCTCTTTACCTCACTGTTGAGTATTAAATTGGAAAGCAAAAGGAAAAAGGGACGGCTCCCTCAGGATTCGTGGAACCGCCCATAAATCTCATCAAGCAGTTGAGCAGCTTCCACCAACTTGTCCAGGGGGTTTTCCTCCCCGGTAAAATAACGGTAATCGCCCGGCATCAGGTCCAGGGTCGTTACCAACTCCCGATATTTATCTTTCAAGCCCTGTTGTGTGACACCATACGCTGCCAGGATCTGCTCGCGCTCAACCTCGAGCAGGTTGATCTTGGCCACGGCATAGGTCAATGCGGCCGCCCATACCTCTGGCTCTGGCGCCTGCAAAGGCTTGCGGCCCAGCGTGATGCGATACTCAAGCCACATCTGGATCGCCTTCCCCACCTGCTGGATTGGCATCTCCAGCTCGCGCATCTTTTCGATCAAGATCTCTTCGACCTCATCCAGCGCCGAAGAGAAGATCCGCTCATAACGAGTGGCTACATCTTCATCCGTCTCTGTGCGTAAATATTCGCCCAGCGAGCGCATCGCTTCCTGATAATCGCCACTGCGAGCATAGGCGCGCGCCAGGTTCAGATGAAATTCTGGGTTATCCGGCTCCTGCCCAATGGCTGCACGGAACGCTTCAACCGCCCTTTCCATCTCCCACTGTCCGTAATAATGAAGGCCGGCCTCGTTCTGGCTGGCTGCAGTGCTCGTTTCTTCTTTCTTTTGACGACTGGCCATTCTTCTATCTCAACTTATTACTAAGCCTAACGCCGGCTTGGCCCTAGGCCGGAATAGCTGCCTCCGGTTCGCTGCTTACAACCTCGTTTACAGCGCCTTCCGCCAGGGGCGCGGACGCCGTCTCATAGGCCAGCACCCGCTCAAATGCTATGATCGCCACTTCCAACATGCTCTCATCCGGTTCGCGCGTGGTCAGCCGCTGTAAAGCCAGATTGGGCTTGATCAGCAGCCGGATGATAGGATTCTCCTGGTGGCGCGCCGTGAACCGGATGAACTCATAGCTAATTCCGGCAATAATGGGCAACAGGATGACCCGCGACAACAGGCGAACTGGCAGCGACATCGACGGCAGCAGACTGTAGACGAGGATCGAAATCACGACGACTGTCAGCAAGAATGCCGTGCCACAACGAGGGTGTTGCAAAGAGTAGCGACTGACCGAAGCAGGTGTCAGCTCAGCGCCATCTTCATAGGCGTTGATCGTCTTGTGTTCGGCGCCATGATAGGCAAAGAGGCGGCGGATATCGGGCATCAGACTGATAGCCCAGATGTAGCCGACGACGAGCATCAGGCGCACCACACCTTCAATCAGGTTACTCAACACCGGCCGGGGACCGCTTCCCAACCAGCGCACGGCGATGTCGCCGACGAAGGCCGGGAAAAGAAAGAAGAGTGCAATAGAAAGTGAAAGAGATAAAAGTACAGTACCCCACTGTGCCGGACCGTCGAAAATCTTTTGCGGCTCCTCGTCGTCCCCCTCCTCTTCCAATGCCACATCTGCGGAAAACATCAGCGCCTTAACGCCCAGCCCCAATGCATCCCACAGCAAGGTGAGGCCGCGCAAGAACGGAACGCGGGCCACTCTCCCGCCGTAAATGCGAGCATCCAGAGGTTCGGTGTGCACCACCACCTCACCCTGCGGGTTGCGCACAGCAACCGCCAGGGCCTTCGAGCCGCGCATCATCACTCCTTCGATGACGGCCTGCCCGCCATAATTGAACTCTCGTTCTGCCTGCGAATTGGTCATGAGTGGATTGTACTGAGCGTCCCAGGTAGCGTCAAGATGACATCCGTACGGGTAAATTGGCGAGCGCCGGGCGTGGGCTGTGAATTCAGGGGGCCAGTCGCTGGGCGCTCTGCATAATGGTGTTCGCCGCATCCTCGCGAAAGCGACCGGGCGTGTAACAAAAGGCCAGCAACAAAGCGAACTGCTCGCCGGTCGTAAATTGCTGGCGGCAATGCAGCTCACCATTTTGCTCATCATATTCAATGCGCAGGGCAACATAGCTGCGGTCAATATCGTTGACCTGCCTGGCCTCTGTCACCAGATCCTTGTTTTCGCGCGCCAGCCCAATCGCCTCGCCTGGCGTCAGCCCATTGAGCGTCGCGCTGCGCACGGCAACAAGGAAGGCCCCCAGGCCACTGCCCAAGCCGGGCGCGTCGCTGCCCTGTGCCAGAAACAGTACCTCTTCATCCTCAACGTAACCGGTCAGAGGCTCAGTCGCCTTCAGATATTCAGGAGCGCTGGCCAGAAGCTGCGCGATGGCCTGCTCCCCTTCCCCGTCGGACACATCAAACCATGTCCACGTCTGCGGCAGATATACGCTGAACGTCTGCGCATCATCGGCCACAACCTGCCACCCATCTTCCAGCGGCACACCAGCAGCCTGTAGGCGTGGTTGGCGGCCCAGAGAAGCGGTGACCAGCAAAGCGGCGACAATAACAAAGGCGGTCAGCAGCCCATATACGATGACCGGCGTGGGCAGACCAGGGTTGGCAACTGCTCTCTCTTCCACCGCCTTGCCTTCAACATCCTCTCGTATGCGGTAGCCGCACTGCCAGCAAACGACTTCATCTGGCAGCAACTGCTGATCGCAACGAGGGCAGCGCATGGCCTCCATTTGTCTCCTTTCCAGCCGCTGACTGTAAACTACTTTACAGCTGGATTGTAACAAAGTTACCGGATCCGTCGCACATAGGCCGTTATGATAATGTTGATTCCAGGGTGCACCTGAACAAGATAGACATAATCACCTCTGGGGTAGGTGCACTCAGCACCTGAGCCTATTATAGGCACATTTATTTTGACACCTTTCCTCCTTTTTTCTCCTCTTCCCACAAGAAGCCTTGCTCCCTCGCAAGGCTTTTTGTGTTTTGTGTTCTCAGGCGAGTCCTCAGACGTGTGCTCGGGCAAAGCTCAGAAAAACTGGAGCCTAGAAAAACTTGCTTGCGACGAGAAGAACAGATAACGTTGTGAAGCCATCGAGCACATTATGGACCGACTGCTTCTTGCTACTTATTCCATCTCGGATCTTGCATCATATCGCCGCGCAGCAGAGCAATGGCAGTGCGGGATTGAGTTACACACGTTTGTCGATCCCCTGGTCCTCAGCAACGACCTCTCCGAGACTATCTCCCAGCACCAAGAACTATTAGATGGCTTTAAGGGCCGGATTGGATTTCATGGCGCTTTCTATGACCTGGTTTCCGGGAGCCGCGACCCCGAAATTGTAGCCATCTCAGAGCGCCGCTACCGGCAAAATCTGCAGATAGCCGCTGCGCTAAAGGGAGATTACGTCGTCTTCCACTCCAACTATATGGGCGGCTTCAAGCTTTCCAATTATCGGGCCGGCTGGCACCGGCGTCAGGTCAAATTCTGGCGTTCCCTGGTCAGAGAGGCAGCAGATCTCGGCATCTATGTGCTTCTAGAGAATATGTGGGCGGACGACCCAACGATTATTAGCGAGATTCTGCATGAAGTCGACCATCCTAACCTCCTCGCCTGTCTCGACATCGCCCACGCCGTTCTCTTCTCATCCTTTGCCGTAACTAGCTGGATCGACGCCCTGCAACCCTACCTCTACTGCTGCCACCTGAACAATACGGATGGGCTGACCGACCTGCACTGGCCCCTCGGTCATGGTATCATTGACTATGAGCCCATACTGGCCTATCTACGCGCACTACCCAAGCCACCGATGCTGACGCTGGAAGTGGCCGGTTGGGATACAATTATGGAAAGTCTGCCATTCTTTGAATCCGGCTTCTCCGACCTACCAGCACCGTAAACTGACTGGCAGCACCCTCCAGCTAACGGTCATAGTCATTGAATAACGTTCCAAATCATAACAACTCGTCCCAGCGCTCCGCCGCCACCCCCTTTCCCACTACCGTCCCTGACGAGCTTTTCCACGTTGCCAGCGCCGGCGACGTCCAATTCCGGCCCGCACGCATCGGCGACCTGTTGTCTTTATACCGCAGTTGCTACAACGACCGCCCCCTTCCCCAATTCCGAGACAGTTTCCAACGAGCCATTCGCGCCCAGGAAGCCGGCACGCGTGTCCTTCTGGTGGCCAAGAAGGAAGAAACGCTGGTGGGGAGTGGCCAGATCATTGCCTACAGCCACAAAGTGGAGATAGCCGATCTCATCGTCGCTGCCCCGTTCCGTAGCCAGGGCATCGGCACAGCCATCATCGAAATCCTGACCCGGCTCGCCGCTTATACGCAATTTGAGGAAGTTGAAATTGGCGTCATGGCCGCCAATGAACGGGCACTGGCGCTATATAAGAGGTTGGGATTCACCCCATTGCGCGAGCTGCACCTGGCAGATAACGCGCGCGCCATCATCTTGAGCAAGCGGATTAAGTAACCAGACGCTCTTCATCGACGACAAAGCATGACGAACTTTCCCTTTACTGGTAAAACCTATAACTATGGCTGATGTAAAGAAAAGCGACGACGTTAAATACGTCCGCCAACAATACGAAACAGACAGCAACCTCGCCGTACGCATCCGCACACATGAGCTTTACGCCGTCCCCCGCATTGACTTTCCGGCCTGGGTCCTGGACCACATCGATTGGCGTGACGACGAATTGGTGCTCGATGTGGGCTGCGGCGCCGGTGTCTATATACGGGCCGCGCGCAGGCGAGCCGGCGTCTACATTGCAGGCGATCTCTCCCTGGGCATGTTGCGCGCCTTGCCCGAACAGCCGCTGCCCAGAGTCAACCTGGATGCACAACAATTACCCATTGCTACCAACGCCGTCGACGTCCTCCTCGCCAATCACATGCTCTATCATGTTCCCGACCAGGACCGGGCGCTGCGAGAGTTTGTGCGCGTGTTGCGCCCCGGCGGCGTTTTGCTGGCGGCCACAAACAGCGAAACGAACATGTCTGAATTCGCCACCCTGCGCCAGGAGGCGGCGACTGCGGTAGGAATCGAGCCGGAATTCCCGCCTTTCCCAACACTCACTTTCACTCTCGAAAACGGCGGCGCGCTTCTGGAACGATATTTCAGCCACGTCGAACGCCACGACCTGCCCGGCGCGCTCCTCTTTCCCGACGCCCAGCCAGTAATTGACTACCTTGCCTCCACTCGCGAGCTTTTCGAGAAGCAACTACCCCCGGAAAAAAGCTGGGATGATGTGGCCCGTGTCCTGCGCGCTATGTTGGAACCGCAGCTGGCCAGAGAAGGCATCTACCGCGTCAACAAGCTGACTGGCGTCTTTGTCTGCCGCAATGAGTAGACCGCCCGCACTGTAACATCTTCTGACTACCACCTTTTTGTAGCAACCCCTTCTTTTCATATGAATCGACAAAATACATTCACTGACTACGTTCTGACACGTCGTTCCATTCGTCGCTACCAGGACCGCCCGGTGCCGCGCGAAACATTGGAACAGATATTGACCGCCGCCACCTGGGCGCCCTCCGCCCACAACCGCCAGCCGTGGCGCTTCGCCGTCATCGAAAAAGCGGACACGCGCCAGCGGTTGGCGCTCGCCATGGGCCAGCGCCTGCGCGCCGACCTGGCAGCAGACGGCGTGCCACCGGCGCTGATTGAGAAAGATGCCAACCGCTCCTATGCACGCATCACCGGCGCGGCCGCGCTGGTCATCGTCTGCATGAGCATGGTTGATATGGATACCTACCCCGACGAGCAGCGCCAGCACCACGAGTGGCTGATGGCGGCCCAGAGCACAGCGATGGCCGGGCAAAACCTGCTGCTGGCGGCGCACGCCCAGGGCCTTGGCGCCTGTTGGATGTGCGCCCCCCTCTTCTGCCCCGACGTGGTGCGCGACACCCTTGGCCTGCCGGCCGACTGGCAGCCGCAGGGCTTGATCACCCTTGGTTATCCAGCCGAAAGCAAGGAGAAGACGCGCCACCCGTTGCATAGCCGCGTTATCTTTGTGGATCAGCTTTAGGGTTAGGACGAGAGGCCCGGAATCACCCCACTCTATACAAAAAGACAGTAGCCTCCGTTCGCGTCCTCTGCTATAATTGCATCAGCTTTAATTGATTCGATTGATCGGATAATTAATCCGATCAAATAAGAAGACGATGCAGTTAAAAAAGCTCGACTCTGAACTCCTCAATTACCTGATCGAGCATCAGGTTCCGCCTGGCGAGCGGCTCCCCACCCTGGTCCAAATGAGTGATGAAATAGGCATCAGCGTTGGCAAGTTGCGCGAGCAGCTTGAGGTGGCGCGCAGCATGGGACTGGTTTCCGTGCGCCCTCGCCTGGGCACGCAACGGGAACCGTTCGACTTCTTGCCCGCCATCCGCGACAGCGCGTTGTTTGGCCTGGCCGTCGGGGAAGCCAGGTTTGAAGAGTTTAGCCAGTTGCGACAGGCCATCGAAAGTAGCATGTGGATGGAAGCCGTCGTGCGGCTCTTACCCGAAGACAAGCAGTACCTGAAAGAACTTACGCAGCAGGCGTGGCACAAGCTGCGCGGAGACGCGGTTCATATTCCCAACTGGGAACACCGCGAATTCCACCTGACTGTGTTCAAACGCCTGGAGAATAAATTCGTCAAGGGGGTGTTAGAAGCCTATTGGGACATCTATGAGGCCAGCGAGTTGACGCGCTGGGCTTCGTACCAATATTGGGTAGATGTCTGGCGCTATCATGAACAAATCGCAGATGCCATTCTTGAAAATGATTATGAGACGGGGAGAGAATTACTATTGGAGCACTTTGAGCTGTTACCCACGAGCGCAAACACCGTTTCACCCAACGGGGACGGGTCCCGCTAACGGCTGCGCTTCCTGGTCATCATAGAGTAGGAGAGAATTATTATGGGTGTTAGTGAACCCACCGTTCGTCCGACCCCGGCACAATCTCCGGTGATGGGCGACAGAGTTAACGATTTTTCTATTGTAGTGGCGACAGCCAACGGGACGGGTAGCCAGACTGCCAACCTGACCCTTTTGCGCGCCCTGTTCAAAATGGGCATTCCCGTCAACGGAAAGAATATCTTTCCTTCCAACATTCAGGGCCTGCCCACCTGGTACCATATTCGCGTCAGCAAAGACGGCTACGTCGCGCAACGCGAAACATCGGAGTTCCTGGTCGCCTTCAACGAAGTGACGGCCCGTGAAGATATTGAAACCCTGCCTTCGGGCGGTGTCTGTATCTACAACTCCGACTGGCGCAGCACACCGCAACGGGATGACATTGTGATGTATGGCATTCCCGTCAACCAGTTCCTGCGCGAAGTGGGCGCTCGCGGCAAATTCCGTGATCGCTTCACCAACATGATTTACGTAGGCGCGGCGGCCCAGCTACTGGATATTCAGTTGGAAGCCATCGAAGAGGCGCTCAGTTACCACTTCGGTGGGCGGCAGAATATTGTCGACTCCAATATGGACGTGATCCGGATGGCCTATGATTGGACCGCGGAAAATATCGTGAAGCGCGATCCCTTCCGCGTGGAGCCAATGAACGAAACCGAAGGGCTGTTCCTGATTACGGGCAACGAAGCCGCAGCCTTGGGCGCCATCTTTGGCGGCTTTACCTTCTGCGCCTGGTACCCAATTACGCCGTCCACCAGCGTGGTCGACGCCCTGACGGAGCATGCCAGACGGCTGCGCCACGACGAAGAGGGCAACCCCACCTACGCCATTGTGCAGGCCGAAGATGAGCTGGCGGCAATCGGCATGGTCATCGGCGCTGGTTGGGCCGGTGGTCGCGCAATGACCGCCACGTCCGGCCCCGGCGTGTCGTTGATGGCCGAGTTTGCCGGCCTGGCTTACTTCGCCGAAGTGCCCTCGGTCATCTGGGATGTCCAGCGCGTCGGCCCCAGCACGGGTCTCCCCACACGCACGTCGCAGGGCGACGTCACTTTTGCCTATAACCTGGGGCACGGCGACACCAAGAACGTGCTGCTGTTCCCGGGCAACCCTAAGGAATGCTTTGAGTTCGGCAAAACCGCTTTCGACCTGGCCGAGCAACTCCAGACCTTGATACTGGTCCTCAGCGATCTGGATCTGGGTATGAACAACTGGATGACCGAGAAGTTCGACTATCCCGAAGAACCGCTGCAACGCGGCAAGGTGCTCTCGGCCCAGGATGTCAAGGAGAAAGGATTTGCGCGCTATAAGGACATAGACGGGGATGGCATTCCGTACCGCACCCTACCCGGCAACGAGAACCCGCTGTCGGCATACTTTGCGCGTGGCACAGGCCACAACGAAAACGCGGTCTACAGCGAGCGGCCTGAGGATTGGCAGCATAATATGGACCGTATCCTGCGCAAATTCGAGACCGCCCGCCGCCTGGTTCCCGGTCCGGTGACGGACGAAGTTGAGGGCGCCCGCGTAGGCATCCTGGCCTACGGTTCCACCGAACCGGCCATTGAAGAAGCGCGTGACCGGCTGCGCGAACAGGGGCTGGAGACAAGCTTCATGCGCCTACGCGCGCTGCCCATCAACGAAGAAGTGCGCCAGTTCGTTGAAAGGCACGACCGCGTTTATGTCATTGAGCTAAACCGCGACGGGCAAATGCACGGTATCTTGCAGCTAGAAATGCCCGATATCGCTACCAAGTTAATTTCCCTTGCCCACCTCGACGGCATGCCCCTCACGGCGCGCTGGATTGTGGACAATTTGCAGGAAAAGGAGCGCTCAGCATGAGTACCGCAACGAGAGGCCGGCAACGAGTTAACGCTATCGGCCTGGACTTTTCAGATTACAAAGGCCGCCCCACCACCCTTTGCCAGGGCTGCGGCCACAATTCAATTGCCAACCAAATTATCCAGGTGGCGTTTGAGCTTAACATGCGCCCCAACGATATCGTCAAGCTGAGCGGCATCGGCTGCTCCAGCAAGTCCCCCGCCTACTTCCTGGGGCTGTCGCACGGCTTTAACGCCCTGCACGGGCGCATGCCGTCCATCGGCACCGGGGCGCTGATGACCAACCATCAGTTGAAGGCCATCGGCGTCAGCGGCGACGGCGACACCGGCAGCATCGGCATGGGCCAGTTCAAGCACCTCATGCGCCGCAACACGCGCCTGGTCTACATCGTGGAGAACAACGGCGTCTACGGCCTCACCAAGGGCCAGTTCTCGGCCACCGCCGACGTGGGCCAGGAGCTGAAATATGCCGGCCGCAACGAGCTGCCGCCCATCGATCTGTGCCTGGAGGCCATCATCGCCGACCCGACCGTGCTCGACCCGGAGCTGCCGCCGCGTGTCGCCCTCTACAGGGCCTTCCTGAGGGTCCTGGGCGCCACGCCGCTGAAGAGCGCGGGCAAGGACGTCGAATTCCTTCAATACAAGGGCCTCGACC
>CAZRTM010000110.1:9375-12853 GCA_964602995.1 uncultured Ardenticatenaceae bacterium | reverse complement strand
CAAATCGCTTACAATTGGACGACCAGCCTGAACGATATGAACGAGCCAGCAGCCCGCGGCAAATTAAAGATTTTCCTGGGGTATGCCTCACAAGTGGGTAAAAGCTACGCCATGCTCGAAGCAGCAGCGCACCGCCTCACCGAGGGGGATGACGTCGTCGCCGCAGCCACTACCCTCTACTGGCCTCCGGCTACCGCCACCCTCTTGGACCGCATCGAAAAAGTGCCGCCGCGCCAACTGCTGCACAATGGGCAGGTCGTAACAGAGCTGGACCTGGACGCTCTCCTGGCACGGCGGCCGCAACTGGCACTCATCGACAATCTGGCGCACACCAACGTACCCGGAATGCGCCACCACAGACGTTATCAAGACATTCTGGAGCTATTAAACAACGGCATCGACGTCTACACCACGTTGAACGTCTATCATCTGGAAAGCCTCAACGATATCGTGGTCCAGATTACGGGCGTTGAGGTGCACGATACAGTACCCGACTGGCTTGTCGATATCGCTGATGACATCGAGCTGGTTGACCTTCCCGTCGACGAGCTGCTAGAACGCCTTGAACTGCACCAGGAGCAGCCGCAATCCGAGCCACCAGCCTTCTTCCGACGCGGTAACCTCACCGCCCTGCGCGAGCTGGCGTTGCGCGTGGCCGCCGATAACATCGACCGCCAGATGCGAGATTATATGCAAAGCCACGACATCGCCGGTCCCTGGCCTGCACGCGAGCTGCTTCTCGTCTGTGTTGGCCCCAGCCCCCTCGGCGAGCGCCTGGTGCGCACCACAAGCCGCCTGGCCAGCCGCCTCAACGCCGAGTGGATCGCAGCCTATGTGGAGACCGCGGCCGCTGCCACCCTCTCGCAGGCTGAGCGCGAACGGCTGGCGCACACCCTAAATCTCGCCGAACAGTTAGGAGGCCGCAGCCTCTCCTTGCCCGGCACCTCCGTTGCAGAGACGATTGCCGCCTATGCTCGCGACCACAATGTGACCAAAATCATCGCCGGTAAACCATTACAACCACGCTGGCTCGAACTGCTACGCGGTTCCATCGTGGAGCAAATCATACGGCTCACAAGCAACGTTGATGTCTACGTGATCAGCGCCGAATCATCACACCGCGCGCCTTATTGGGGACTTTCTCTGTCCACCATCAGCCGGGGTGTCTGGCGCCATCTGCTCTATAGCAGCCTGCTGGTCGTGCTGGCAACCCTGATCGCCCTTCCCCTGCGCCCCGTCATTGAGCCAGCCAACATGGCCATGCTCTATCTCCTGGTAGTCATCATCTCAGCCGTCGCGCTGGGACGGGCGCCGGCCATTCTGGCCTCCTTGCTCGGCGTCATCGCCTTTGACCTCTTCTACGTTCCGCCCTATTACAACCTGGAAGTCGCCGATGTCCAGTCCCTCCTGACCTTTGCCGCCTTATTGAGCGTTGGGCTATTAATCAGCGCGCTCACCGTGCGCGCCCGTGAACAGGCCCGCGCGGCCCAGCGACGCGAGGCGCAGACCGCCGTTTTGTACCAGCTCAGCCGCGACCTCGCCGCCGCCGCTGAGATAAATGGTGTCGCGCAGGCCGTCATCACTCACACGCAGAAAATCAGCGGTGGCGAAGCCGCCATTTTCGTCTATAAGGAAAACGGTTTGCGTCTCATTAGCGCCAGCCGTGGCTTTCCTCTAGATGAAGAGGAGCACAATACGGTCGGATGGGCGCCCTACCGCGAAGAAAACGACGACCACAACGCAGAGCTTCCCTCCCGCTCTGGCGCCATTTATCTTCTGCTGCGCACGGCACAGCGCGTCGTCGGCGTTCTGGGCGTTGTCCCAGAGAGCCAGGACCAGGAGTTAGACCCCGAACGGCGTCATCTGCTGGAATCACTCGCCAGCCAGGCCGCGCTCGCGGTTGAGCGTTCGCTGTTGGCCGAAGAAGCGCGTCAGGCGCACCTGCTGCAAGAGACGGAAAAATTGCAATCCGCCCTGCTCAACTCCATCTCGCACGATCTGCGCACGCCGCTGGCAACCATCACCGGCGCGTTGAGCAGCCTGCAGGATGACAGCGACCTGCTCACCCCACAGGCCAGGCAACAGCTTGTTGCGAGCGCCTATGCAGAAGCAGAGCGGCTCAACCGCCTGCTTGGCAACCTGTTGGACATGTCGCGCCTGGAATCCGGCGCCATGCACATCAATCGTGAGCTGGCAGAGGCTGAAGACCTCACCGGCGCGGCGCTGGCCCAGTTGAGCAACCGGCTGCAACAACGGCAGGTGCTCATCGATATCCCGGCCGGACTACCGCCCGTCCCTGTCGATTTTGTGCTCATGGTGCAGGCGCTGGTCAACCTCATCGACAATGCCCACAAATATTCCCCACCGCAAAGCCCCATCGAGATTCGTGCCCAGCGTTCAGATGAAGAGCTATGGTTGGAAATCGCCGACCAGGGGCCAGGCATCCCACCAGACCATCTCGAGCGTATCTTCGACAAGTTCTTCCGCGGGCGCGATGCGGATGGCACAGCCGGCACTGGCCTGGGGCTGGCCATCAGCCGTGGCATTGTCGAAGCGCACGGTGGTCGCATCTGGGCCGCCAATCGCGACGCAGGTGGCGCCATCTTCACCATCGCGCTGACCCTTCAGCACGAGCCTGAAGCCGAAATGGAGACAAATAGATGAGCGAACCCGAGCCGCGCGTCTCTGGACCGCGAATCGTCATTATCGACGACGAACAGGCCATTCGTCGCCTGCTGCGTACCATCCTGGAAGCACACGGCTACCAGGTGTTTGAAGCAGAAAACGGGGAGAATGGTCTTTTAACCGTGGCCCAACAACACCCAGACGTGGTCATTCTCGATCTGGGGCTACCCGACCTGGATGGCATCGAAGTGACCCGCCGCCTGCGCGAATGGTCCGAAATACCGGTTATCGTTCTCTCCGTGCGCGAACAGGAGGCAGACAAGGTTGCCGCCCTGGACGCTGGGGCCGACGATTATCTGACCAAGCCCTTTGGCGCTGCAGAGTTGCTGGCCCGACTGCGGGCAGCTCGCCGCCGCGCCAACCATTCGCCAGAAGAATCCACATTCACGCTAAATGACCTCACCGTAGACCTGTTGCGCCGTGTGGTCACGGTCAGGGGCGAGGAGGTACAGCTCACCCCGACCGAATACGATCTATTACGCACGCTCGTCAGACACGCCGGAAGGGTTCTCACGCACCAACAGCTACTGCGCCAGGTATGGGGCCAGGCATACGAAAACCAGTTTCACCTGCTGCGCGTGAACATCAGCAACCTGCGCCACAAGATAGAACCCGAACCAGTCCGACCCCGCTACATCATCACCGAGCCGGGTGTCGGCTACCGCCTGCGTGATGAAGCGTAACCGACTATACTTGATGGTTTGAACACGCCGGTTCATAGCCGGCCGCTTCGCGCGCCGCAACAACCGGCCATAACGTTTGTAAAGACCTCGACGTTTGTAAAGACCTCGAC
>CAZRTM010000110.1:7750-9275 GCA_964602995.1 uncultured Ardenticatenaceae bacterium | reverse complement strand
ACGTTTGTAAAGACCTCGACGTTTGTAAAGACCTCGACCAAGAAGGAGTCCCCTATGAACACCACCACAAAGACAACCAACAGCGCCGACATTGGCCTCATTGGCCTCGCCGTCATGGGCCAAAACCTGGCGCTGAATATGAACGACCATGGTTTCACCGTTGCCGTCACCAACCGCACCCTCTCCACAGTAGATCACTTCCTGGCAGGGGAAGCCGCCGGCACCAACATCATCCCTGCCTATTCCAATGAAGAACTGGTACAGATGCTGAAACGCCCGCGGCGCGTGATGCTCATGGTCAAGGCCGGTTCCCCCGTGGACGCCGTCATCGAACAGCTTGTCCCCCTGCTGGAAGAGGGAGACATCATCATTGACGGCGGCAACTCCCACTATGCCGACAGCACGCGCCGCACGCGAGAGTTGGCCGAAAAGGGCATCCTCTTCATCGGAGCCGGCATCTCTGGCGGCGAGGAAGGTGCGCGATACGGTCCCTCCATCATGCCTGGTGGCTCGCCTGCTGCCTGGCCCCACGTGCAGCCTATCTTCCAGGCCATCGCCGCCAAAGCTGACGACGGCGAGCCTTGCTGCAAGTGGGTGGGCGAAGAGGGCGCCGGGCACTACGTGAAAATGGTACACAACGGCATTGAGTATGGTGACATGCAGCTCATCGCCGAGGCCTACGACCTGATGGCTCACGCCCTGAAGATGACCCCGCCAGAGATGAGCGACGTGTTTGCCCGCTGGAACCAGAGCAAGCTCAACTCCTACCTCATCGAAATCACGGCCGATATCATGGCCTACAAAGATGAGGACGGCGAACCGTTGCTCAACAAAATCCTGGACAGCGCCGGGCAAAAGGGAACGGGGAAGTGGACGGCCATCGCTGCCCTTGAAGAAGGCATCCCCCTCACCCTGATTGCCGAAGCTGTCTTCGCCCGCTCCCTCTCTGCCCTGCTGGATGAGCGGGCCGCAGCGGCCGAACGCCTGGGCAGTAACATAGGCACTTACGATGGCGACACCGCCTCGTTCATTGAGCAGCTAGGCGCTGCCCTCTACACTGCCAAAATTGTCTCCTATAGCCAGGGCTTCATGCTGCTGCGTGCTGCCGCCGAGACATTCGGTTGGAACATCGACTTTGGCGAGGTTGCTTCTCTGTGGCGCGCGGGCTGCATCATTCGCGCTGCCTTTCTCGACGAGGTCATGCAGGCCTTCCGGCGACAGCCACAGCTCCCCAACCTGCTGCTCGACGACTACTTCCGGCAAGAAGTGCAGGCCGCGGAACTGGGCTGGCGCAATACGGTCGCCCGCGCCGTGCAGTTGGGCATCGCCGTGCCCGCCCTCTCCAGCAGCCTGGCCTTCTACGATGGCTACCGCCGGCAACGGCTCCCGGCCAATCTCATCCAGGCCCAACGCGACTACTTCGGCGCGCACACCTATGAACGAATTGACCGCCCCCGCGGTGACTTTTTCCACACCGACTGGACCGGCGAAGGTGGAGATGTTACCGCTACTACCTACGTCGCCT
>CAZRTM010000110.1:2405-7650 GCA_964602995.1 uncultured Ardenticatenaceae bacterium | reverse complement strand
GCCTGATGCGAACGCCTACGTGTAGGCCAACGCCTACGCGTAGGCTGATACCTACTCCGACGATTCGCGCTCCAACACGAAATCATCGACCGTTTCGCCATCTCTGGTGATAAAGCGGAAACGGATGCTCTCTTCTGTCGCTTCCACCAGCATCGCGCCGTGTGTCTCATTAAACCGGACAACGCTCTCTTCCAGAATTTCATCCTCGTCGAAATCGTAGATGCGCGCACCGCCCAACCCGTTGACAAAGTATGGTAAATCGTCAACGATCAACCGCTCATAGCTGTGATCGTCCCCTGAGAGCACGGCGCTTGCTCCCCACTCGGCATACGGCCACTTCATATGATCATGCTCCCCGTGCCGGCCAGAAGAGAAAGGCGGGTCGTGGGCTACCACGATCTTCCACGGCGCATCGGACGCCGTCATCGTCTCCTGCAGCCACTGCCCCTGTACCGACGTGACCGTGTTGCCATCTGGCTCCTTATCATTGCTATCCAGAATGAAGATATGTACCGGCTCCCACAACACGTCGTAATATCGCTCGTTACCCGGCAGCGTAAAGAAATCTAAATGCGGCTGGGCGTTGGGCTGCTCCCAATCGTGCCCACCCAATGCCGGGAAGAAACGATTTATATCGCCCGCCCCTGCACCATATTCACCATCATAGGGATGAATGAAAGAATGGTAATACTGGCCGATATTCTCATCAATGGTCTCTGCCTTACCGCTGAAATAATTGTTGTCGCCAGTCGTCACCACAAAATCCACGCCCCAGCTCTTCACCAGGTCGGCCACCGCTTCCTCGTCCGGTCCTGAGTCGCCAAAATCGCCAATGACCGCAAAGCGCGCCTGTACCGGGGTTGCCGTAGGGGCTACCGTTGGCGTCGCCGTAGACAACATCGAGTCGAAGGCTTCCACGGTGGCATAGGTTGGCTCCACGGTGACAACCCCTGAGCCTACCGAGGCGCCACAGGCAGCCAACAAAAGCATCAGTACACCACTGAATAAAATAGAGAAGAGGCCCCTCACCCTGTTGTCAGCACATGCACAGTTCATAAAACCGACCTGTCAAGAGAGTTTGCTACCCTTACGTCGATTACGTTCTTATGGTAAAAGAAAGCAGATCGCCGGTCAATGAACTTCGGCATGCATGAGTCGATTTCTCACCTTCCTAAAATGTGCTTACCCTCTCCCCAAAAAGAGCCGGCGCACCATATTTCCGGAATAACTGTGCGCTACACTCAATACCCTCCAATGCCGGCCCATCTCCGGCAAATTCAATCGTCACCGCCCCTTCGTATCCCACCTCTTGCAGCAGCTCGAACAGTTCCGCATGCGGCAACGCGCCATCGTCGCCTGCTTCATCGAAGGCCGTTGTCTTCAGGTGATAATGGTTGGCCCGCAGCGCCAGCTCACGCCACCAACGCCGCCGCTCCTCACCTTCCGGCATATTGCCAGGGTCAAAACAGCAGCCAAAGTGTGCCTGCGCTGCCGGCTCCAGCCGCTCCATGACGGCGTCCACAATGCGCAGATGGCGGTCAATGTCTGTGCTGATGCCCCAGTGGTTTTCCACGGTCACTGACACGCCGGGCGCCTCGCGCTGGCTCTGCGTCACAAATGCAGCCAGGCGGCGCACGATCAGATCATCACGCTCCACTGGCGTCTCTGGTGAACCGCCCAGATTCACGCGCAATAACGGTACTTCCAGCACTCGCGCTGCCGCCAGTCCCCGCTTCAGATAGAGCTGTTGCGCCGGCCAGTGCTGGCCGGGAACCGCAAAGTCACTGTTGATCGTCCACCCCAGCACAGCCACGTTGTTTGCCGCTGCGTTGTCTTTCAACTGGCGTACCGTTGTGCGGCTATAACGCCACAGCTCGGGCGGTGCGCCCGGCAACAGAGACAGCAACGGCCGGCGAATGCGGCTCAGGCGCGGCGGCGGCAGCATAAAATCGTTGCATTCAATGGCATCAAGCCCGGCTGCCACAGCGCTGGCTGGCTGCTCCAGCACGGACCAACGGCCAGCATAGTAATCCTCGTGCCAGGACCAGGAGCTAACAGCAAGAGTACGCGGAATATGGGTCATCTTTGTCATCATAGTCAGAACGATAGCGCCAAAAGTTGTTAAATAACTTGATCCATGTCAAGGCACAGAGGCCAACTGTGATCTATGGTACGGGTAGACAGCGATTAAGCCAAGGAAAACGCGGTCGCTGCCCACACAAACAATCAAATCTTTCCCAAAACGCGCGTCTGGCATGACGCGCTGAGGAGGAGTACAGTGACTCCCATTGGCTTGTTTTATGGCACGAATACCGGCTTTACCGGGCTGGTAACTGACATCTTCGTAGAAGAGTTCGAAATGGTCGCGCCCAATCTGCTCACTCTGCACGACATCTCCGTCGATCCGCTCGAAAAGATGCTGGACTATGAATACCTCATCATCGGCTGCCCCACCTGGAACGTGGGCCATTTACAGGATGACTGGGATGACCATTTTATAGAGCTGGATAACCTGGACCTGAGCGGCAAGAAGGTCGCTATCTTTGGTCTGGGCGACCAGTTCGGCTACCCTGAAAATTACTGTGACGCCATTGGCATCCTGGGCCGCAAGTTCCGCGAGCGCGGCGCAGAACTGGTTGGCTTCACCTCCACCGAAGGCTATCAGTTCAGCTACTCTGTGGGCGTGGAAGATGGCCAGTTCATGGGCCTGGCTCTTGACGAAGAAAACGAAAGCGACCGCAGCCACGACCGCGTCATCGACTGGATCTGGCAACTGGTGGATGAGTTTGACCTGGTTCACCTGTTGGAGGCGGTGGTATAGAAATTGGAGATTGGTGACTGGAGATTGGAGATTGGGGGAACGCCACGAATGGCACGAATTTACACGAAAGTTGTCCTTTCTTTTAATTCGTGCCATTCGTGAAATTCGTGGCAAAAGACAGTCTCAGGGCTTAATCAGCCCATCAAGATAAGTCTCCACCAACCGGCGAAAACTCTCGTCCTGTGGCAGCGCCATTTTGAAGCCGCTGGCCACTTCCAACGCCACGAAGCCGTGCAACACTGCGCGCAGCCCGCGTACGGCGTGCAGCGCGTCATCACCTTCCAGGCCCAACGAGGCCAGCACCAGCAATAAAAGCTGCAATAACTCCTGCGCCAGCGCTATCAGGTCGGCCTCGTCTGGATCGGGCGCACGGATAACGAGCGGGTAGATGCCCGGATGCTCCTGGGCAAAGTCGCGGTAGGCACAGGCTATCGCCCTCAACGCCTCGCGGCCAACCTGTCCCGCTGCAGCCGTGCGCATGCGCCTGAGCAGCTCTTCCAGCCCATAGAGCGCCATCGCTTGCCGTAAATCATCAATCCCGTCCACATGGTTATAGAGCGAGGGGGTACGAATCTCCAGCGCCGTAGCCAGCTCAGAAAGCGTCACAGCCTGCACATCTCGCGCCTCGTCCGCCAGCTGCACTGCCTTATCTACCACCCGCTGCCGGTTAAGCCGCCGTCTATTAAGCTGCCGTCTGCCCATTTACTACCTTCTCCGCAACCACAATTGCTTCGTCCATCCGCTGCAACGGATTCTCCAGCACTCGACCGTGCCCCACGGCCAACCTCTTTGGGTTTAGCTGCCGCAATATCCTGGCACTCTCCAGAGCCGTCGGCAGATGCCACGAGGCCATCGCCGGCAGGGGAAAGAGCAGGCGACGTACGCCGGATACCGCCACCCCGCCCTGTGTCTGCAACGCGTCCCCCGCAATCAACGTGCCATCCCGCTCGTCGAAGAACGCAATGTGATCCGGCGAGTGGCCCGGTGTAGCAACCACTCGCAACGAACCGACCTTGTCGCCCGGCTGCAGCAAGCGTGTCGGCGTCGTGGTGCGTACCGCAAAGCCGCCCCGTATCTCCGCCTGCGGCTCATCCGGCAGCAGATGCACATCTCCGCGCAAAAATTGCGCCGTGCGCTCCGTAAACGCTATGTCGGCGTCGGGTAGCTGCGCTGCCAACGGGTCCAGCGCCCCAATATGGTCAATATGCGCGTGCGTCAACGTCACACGCGTGACCGGCAGGCCAATGTCCTGGGCCGTCTGCAGAATGTCGTCCGCTACATCTCCCATATTGGTATCGACTACTGTCAACCCATCATCTTCCCGTACCAAAAAAGAATTAAACGCAACCAGCCGCGTCAGCACCCACAGATTCTCACCATACTGTCTGATTTTCATTGTGTACTTTCCTTTCCAAACTAATCTAGTTAGTTTATAAACTAATATCATTAGTTTGTCAAGGGGCAATATCCATTTCGTTCCTTGCAAACCTTTCTCCTCATTTCTGGCCCGCCCGCCTAAAAGCCCTTTATAATAACCATATCTCGCCAGTGCCGGAGGACGCTACCATGCCGCCTAACACCATCCCCCTATCCCGCCTTAACCCCATTCTGGGCGCCCTGCTCTGGCTCATTGCGCTGGTGTTGAGCTACCTGGATGTTGCGCCTCTCAGCAACCTGAGCCAGTTACTCCTGCTGGCCATTCTGCTCATCACGCCTCTCGCCCTGTTTGTCGTTTATGGCTCCACCATGCCCTCTTCGCCTCCCGCCCGTCATCTCCCCCAGTTCTACTGGCCTGCTGCCCTCACCGCCTTTGCCTCATTTCTGCTTTCACCTGGTCTCCCCGCAGCGCTGCTGGTCCTCCCCTGGTTTCTCTACAGCGGCGCCATCGCCTTTCATGGCCTGCAACGGCTGTTCCAGGCACAGGCCCGCCGCGTCCCCCTCAGAATCGAAGAAGCTGTCATCTCCTTCGGCTTCCTCTATCTGGTCATTGGTGGCTTCTGGCTCCTCCTCTCCCGCGGCAGCCTCACCCTGGCCCAATTCCACGAGCCAATCGTCACCCTCACCGCCATCCACTTCCACTACATCAGCCTCGGCGCGCTGGTCACCGGCGGCGTCTCCGGCCGTCTGTTGCGCCCCGGCCGCACGTTGACCGCCCGCCTCTACCAGCTATCAGCCATCGGCCTCATCACCGGGCCGCCCCTCGTAGCCCTGGGCATCACCTTTTCCGTCCTCATCGAAGCGCTCGCCGCCCTGATCCTGGCCCTCAGCCTGACCATTCTGTCCATCCTCACCCTCCTGCGCATCGTGCCCACCCGCGACAACGGCCTGCAACGGCTGCTACTCACCATCTCCGCCGCCTCCATCCTCTTCGCCATGACCTTCGCCCTGGCCTACGCCTACGGCCGCCTCACCGGCACGCCCGGC
>CAZRTM010000110.1:0-2305 GCA_964602995.1 uncultured Ardenticatenaceae bacterium | reverse complement strand
GCTCTTGCCAATCTACCACCGTCTCCATCCGTGAGTCGAGCAATCCCACCGCCTCATAACCCAGGTCAAAAAGGTCAGAGTAAAACATCGGCGTGTGGTCATAACTCACCGCGGCTCCGGCCATCGCCCGTCCCGCCGTCCAGCCCATCGTATTCGCTGCCTCCGCATGTTCCACCCGGCGGCGCATGCCCAGCACCCGGTCATAGTAATTAACCACATCGCCCGCCGCATAGACATCCGGGTGGCTGGTGCGCAGCGACTCGTCGACCACGATACCGTTCTCCACCTTCAAGCCAGCCTCTTCCGCCAGCGCCGTGTTCAGCTCCACCCCTATTCCGGCCACGACTACGTTGGCCTCAGTACGCCGCCCGCTGGCTGTCAGCAGCGCCAGCTCTGTTCCTACCCCTTCCAAGCCAACCACCGCTTCACCCGCCAGCACCTCCACGCCGTGCTGCCGGTAATAATCGTTCAGAAACTGCCCCAACTTAGCCGGAAATATTCGCGCCCCAATCGTCGCCTCGGGAAACACCAGACTCACCTGCCGCCCCTTCATCGCCAGCGCCGCCGCCACCTCGGAGCCTACAAAACCGCCGCCAATCACAGCGAACCGCTCCTGCTCCTGCGCCAGCCGCAGCAACCGCTCGTAATCGTCCAATGTCCGGTAATACATAATCTGCTCCCCACCAAACGGCAGCCGCCGCGGCGTCCCCCCCGTCGCCAGCAACAGCCGCCCAAAGCGCCACTCGTGCCCGTGATCGTCCGTCACCAGCTTGCGCTCCAGGTCCAGCGCTTCAACGCAGTGGCCCAGAAATAGCGTGGCGTTGCTGTCAACTGAACGGAAAATATCCTCAAGCTGCTTCTGCCCCGTCCATAGCTTCTTGGAGAGCGGCGGGCGATTATAAGGGATTCGTTTCTCAGCGGAGATCAGGCCAATGCTACCCCGGCCGTCCACCTCCCGGATTCCCTCTACACCGGCCGCCGCTGCCATACCGCCGCCTATGATCAAGTAGTTATAATGTGTCACCGGCACACTCCTTAGCAAAAGTGTAGCAGCGGACAAGCCAGGAGGCTAGAAAAACATGGGGCATAGATTGGCGCAGATCGCACAGATTTTAGACTACGCGGAGGGCCAATCCTCAATTGGTACGCTGCCCTCCGAACCGGCCATCGAAATCCATCCTATCGTACTCTGGCTTCAGCGGAAAAGTGATAGGGCATCTGTCACGCTGAGAACGGTAAATGGCAGTGAATATCTCAACTGTCTTTCGCCCTTCCACCCCGGTCACCATCGGATCCCGATCTTCCACAATCGCTTGCAAAAAATCCCTTAGTTGCAGTTTGTGATAGTACTTGGTGGCATCAATCTGCTCAAAGAGGGCCGTATCCTGTTGCTTCCAGGTGTCAACCATTTCTTCTTCACCCGGAATCGTCCAAACGTCATTGATGGGTGGCTCTTCGATGGTAGACATCCCTGCAATAAACATCGCACCACCGTCAGTCTGCACCGAGACGCTTGCACCATTACTTCCATAAACCGCCACTTTTCCATATAGAGCAGGGTTTTGAGAGTTGCTGAGGAGTATAATGCCCAATGCGCCGCTTTCAAAGCGGAGGATAGCAGCAGCCGTATCCTCAACTTCGATATAGGGATGATTGAAATTATCCCACTGTCCATAAAGCTCGGCGACGGGCCCCATATACCACTGCAGGATATCAAGCTGGTGTGGAGCCTGGTTAACCAGAACGCCTCCCCCTTCTCCCTGCCACGTACCGCGCCAGGCATCGCTCTCGTAATAGGCTTGATCTCGCCAACCAAACATGTGCACCGTCCCCAGAATGGGCCGCCCTAACTTGCCGTCGTCAATCGCTCTCCGAATTCGCTGCACCGGCTCATAAAGACGCCGTTGGCTGATCACTGCTAACTTTACATTGTTCGCTTCCGCCGCATTGATCATCGCGTCACAATCCGCCAGAGAGGACGCAAGCGGTTTCTCGACGATGACGTGCACCCCCGCCTCGACCGCCTTCAATACGGCTTCTGCATGTGCAGGATGGGGTGTACAAACCGACACAGCGTCGAGATCAGCCTCGGCCAACATCGCTTCCACGCTGGAGTAGGCCTGCACCTGGTAAGTAGCAGCCAGCGCTTCTGCCCGGTCTATATTATGATTGCAGACGGCGACAAATTCAGATTCGGCAAGCTCAACCAGTGCCTGGGCATGCGTATCGGCGACCTTTCCGGCGCCAATAATTGCGGTTCTTAACGTCATATCTTTTTAATCTGACTGCGCTGTGGCCGGTCTCC
>CAZRTM010000109.1:10976-12981 GCA_964602995.1 uncultured Ardenticatenaceae bacterium | reverse complement strand
TCTCGAGAGATTCTTGTTCGCGGCCGGCATATTACCAAATTACCGTTCCATAAGCGGTAAGAAATGCTCGTATCCGACTTCGCCGCTGATGCCTCCGGTTGTTGGATTCCAAAAGCCACCATGCAAGGTATAGGATCCGCCGCTCATCACCGCTGCATCGGGCTGCCCGGCCGTGCCGCTAAGGGCAAACTGGCCACCCCGGCTCGTCCGGCCGCCGCCGTCGACTGTCCACCACGGGATTGACATCGTACCTGCGGGCGCGGCCGGCACATCCACCAGCGCCAGGCCAATGGTGAGGAGCAGCGCGAGCACGGTGACGAAGATGATTGCTTTTTTACGCATTTGAACCTCCAAATGCTGCGCTCGATGATTTAGCAAAAGGTCGCATGGCCCTGCCTACCGCAGCGTCACGAACACTGCTATCGTCTCACGCCCTGCTTCGGGCGCCTCGAGAGCAATGCCGACCACCTGCCCGCCTTCGGTCACGGTCATACCATCCACCGAGCGTGTTTGCAGAGCGCGGACGCTGCCGGCGCTGTCGCTGGCAGTCACACGGTCACCCGCGGCAATGGTCGCTCCGGCGTCCACTTTCACCTCAGTCACGCCAAAGACCACCAGCGAGACATAATCGCCGGGCTGGGCTGGCCCTGTCGAGCTTTGCAGCGACATCGCGCCTTCGTCCTCTTTACCCGGCGCCACCTCCCACACCATGCGGCGCTGCACCACGCCGATCACGCCGCTGTATTCCGCACCGTTTGCGCGGCGGACGAACGGTAGGCGGGACTGCGCGCCCGGCAGCGGGTCGCCTGCGCCCGTAACGGCCACAACATCGCCCGCCGTCAGCGCCTCTTCACCGGTCACGCGCGCCACCAATGACAGGCCGCTGAAGGTCACGGTGCCTGCCTCAATGTCATCCACGGTAAATAGCGCCCACTCGCCGTTTGGATCAGCCGTATTGGGCCACAATCCGTAAGTGGAGACACCCGGGCTGGGGATATATAGGCCATAATTGGAATAGTCCGGATCGCTGCCAAGCTGAATGGCGTCGTCTCCGGTGTCGTAGACTCTGATCCCGTCGGAGCCGGTGGTGTTACTAATCACCAGGCTATAGTCAGCGCTGGGGCCAATCACCACGCGCCCTTCGTTGTGAACGCTGAGCCGTAAACCAGCGTTGTAGAGGTGCCACGTTCCCGACGTGCCGTTGTAGTATGTCCAGGCGTGGAACGAGCCGTCGGTGGCATATCCGTAAAAAGGCCAACCATTGGGGTTCGCGGTTTCCACGTACATGCCGCCATAATCATTAGCTGCGCCTTCGTAGCGGACGCCAAACACCTCGTTGCTGCTGATGCGGAAGTTACGGCCTACGCCCACAAAATTGATGGACTCGTCGCTGTAAACGTTGGGCAATGAAAGCGCCGACGGCGCGGGCGAGAGCTCCTGGCGTGGGCTAAGGGTCGTGTACGCGCCACCACCTGCCGGTCGCACGCCAATCTGCAGCCAGCGCGCGCCACCGCCAAACGCACCTGTTCCGAAGTCAAGCGGCACCGTGAATAGCCCCTGGGAAACGTTCACGGCATTTTTAGTGAGCGTGGGGCCGATCTGAGTGCCGGCTGCCCCTGTGTCATAGAGCTTGAACTGAAAATCGTAAAGGCCATTGGCCGCGCTGCCGCCGTTGTCCAGGTACCCCTGGTAAGTAAATCCGGTTCCCACGACCGCCTCGCCTACCGTCGGTCCCGAACCGCCGTTTTGCGCCAGGGCGATAGGACCGGCAATGGCAAGGGCTGCGACGATTACCAGCCCCGCGATGATCCCTGCTGCAAGCCATGAATATTTGCTGCTCATTGTGGCCTCCTTCTATTCGATTTTATTAAGCTTTGTGTACCTGGAGAATGTGAAACGAGCGGGGTTTGCTACGTCAAATGCGGTAATGGCCCACCATGATCATTATATACTAGAACGTGGAGGCAATATAGAGGGGAGAGAGGACTCTAGACCTCTGCTCGTC
>CAZRTM010000109.1:0-10876 GCA_964602995.1 uncultured Ardenticatenaceae bacterium | reverse complement strand
TAGACCTCTGCTCGTCTACCAGCCGTCAGTAGCGCGCTCCTGGGCGGACCAGCCGCGGCTGTTGCCGTTGTCCACTGCGCTCTCTTTCTGGCTTCGCGTCAGCCACATGCCCAGCCGGCCGCGCCGGGCATTGATGGCCATCCTGGCCATTTGCAGCGGGTTCTTCACGCCCGATTGGCGCGCCTTGTGAAGATTCACTTCGTTCACCATCCAGCGCGTGGCGTGCTGGTAGAAGCGAGTGGAATGGCGCCCCGCCACGTTGAGGTCACGGTCGGTCCGTTCGTGCCAGGGCAGATTGGTGATGATGCGATCTTCGATTTCCCGGTAGTAGTGCGTACCCTTGATGGGATAGGCGACGGTGGTCAGAAAGACGTCAGGATTGGCCTGTTTCAAGTGCTCAACCGTGGCTTCCATATCGGGCAGCTCCTCCCCTTCGTAGCCCAACATGATAAACATGCCCACTTCAATACCCCGCGCCTGCAACATCTTCGTCTTGGCCTGTACATCGCTCACCCGCGCCTTGCGCTGCATGGCATCCAGAACGGCCTGCGAGCCGCTCTCGGAGCCGATCCACAGCCGGTGGCAGCCCATTTCGGCCAGCGTGTCGATAATCTCCTCATTGAGCCGGTCGGCACGGCTGATGCATTCAAAGGGCAAACGGATGTCCCGCTTCTTCAGCTCCCCCGCATAGCTCTGGAACCAGCGGTGAGCGATGGTCAAAACATCGTCAGCGTACCACAACTGGTCTGGGTTGTAGCGCTCCTGAATCCAGGCGACTTCATCGGCGACGTCCTCTGGCGTGCGACGGCGGTGCGTGTGGCCGAAGACGGTATGGCTGCACCAGGTGCAGGTATAGGGGCAGCCGCGGGCCGTAATCAGGGAGACAGAGCTGGCGCCGTGGTGCGTTTTCCAGGTGTCCAGATAGCGCTGCATGGGTATAGCCTCGCGGTCGGGCCAGGGCTGGGCGCTAAGCTCCTTTAACTGCGGACGGGGCGGGGTGCGTGTGAGGCGGCCCTCACCGTCAAGAAAGGCAATGCCTGCCACCGAATGCAGCCCGTTCTGACCATAGCGTGAGAGATGGGGAATCAGCTCCTCCAGCGTCTGCTCACCTTCACCGGCGACGATGATATTCGCGCCGGCAGCCAGATACTCCGCCGCGTAAGAAATTGGCTCAGGACCGCCGAGGATGACGGTGGCTCCCACGTCGCGGCAGATGGGAATCATGCGCAGGATGTTCTGCTTGGTCATCAGGTTGCAGTATAGGCCCACGACAGGCGGGCGTTCCCTCTGCACGTACTGGGCAAAGGTGTTCAGGTCTTCAAAGGTGCTGTCGAAGACATCGACGTCAAAGTCGCGCGCTTTGAGATGGGAGGAGATGTAGAGCAGACCCAGCGTGGGGTAGGGCTTCATAATCTTCTGCTCGTGCTCATCTTCGGCGATGAAGTAGCCGTGGCTCAGCAAAATATCCATGTCTGGCAATCCTCACTCGAATAACGATGCTTACTCTTGCGACATCCTCTCTTGAGACCTATTTGCGACCTGTTCCTGCAACCTATTCCTGAGGTGACGGCTGGGCTGCTTCTTCCAGGCTCATGTGTGGGACCGCGCCTACGTTTCCTTCGTGTGGCTGGCGGGCCAGGCGGTTGAGACGTGCACGGGCCAGGGGCAGCGTCGCCAGACGGTAGACGGTGGCTGCCGCTTCACGCAAATGGTGGGGCGTGAAGTCGGCCGGTTGGCGCAGCAGCCCGCGCCAGGCGGCGATGGCCTTACGCGAGCGGAATTCCTTGTGCAAAATGATATGGAGCTGGCGGTAAAAGTCGGTGGTGAAGGGACCACGATACATCATCGCCAGGTCGGCAGAATCTACCCAGTTCTGCTTCTGGCCGAGCTGCAGTCGCACATTTTCATGGAATTTGGTGCCGGGGAGGGGGTAGGAAACGGACATGCCGATGTCGTCTGGGCTACATTCGCGCACCATTTGCAGCGTCTTTTCGATGTCCTGGCGGGTTTCGCCTGGATAGCCAAACTGCAGGAAGAAGCCGACGCGCACCCCATTCTGGTGCAGACGCCGTGCGGCTTCGTAAATCTGGTCGACGCGCGTGCCTTTTTCCATCGCGTTTAGAATTTCCTGTGAACCAGATTCAGCGCCAATCCAGACGATATCACAGCCTGCGCGGGCCAGCGCGGCCACATCTTTCTCGTTGCGCGTCAGGAGGTCGGCGCGGCTGAGGCACTTGAAGGGGATGCGGCAACCTTCTTGTTCGATAAGCTCGGCGAAGCGCGGCCACCAGCCTGGCTTGAGGCCCATGATGTCGTCGGCGAACCAGATGTGGTCAGGCTGGTATTGTTCTTGCAGCCATTTTATTTCGGCGACGACGTTTTCTGGAGAGCGGGAATTATAACGTTGTCCCCAGATCGGTTTGGCGCACCAGTTGCAGTGGTAGGGACAGCCGCGAGTGGTGACCATGTTCATGGAGTAGTAGCCGTGTCGCTCTTGCCAGATGCGGCGATACCGTTCGACATCGACGAGATCCCAGGCGGGGAAGGGGAGCGCCTCGAGGTCCTTGATGTCGGGGCGGCGTGGGTTGCGGCGCACCTCACGCGGCTGTGCCGGCGCTTTGAGCAAGGGGCCTCCATCGCTGTCTACGTGATAAGCAAGCCCCAGTATTTCATTGAGTGGAGGGCTGGAGCGGCCATTCAGCACGTCCAGTAGCTCTGCCAGCGTTGCTTCGCCCTCACCCAGCAGCACGAAGTCTGCGCCCTGTTGCAGGTATGCTTCCGCGTGATCAGTGGCGTCTGAGCCGCAGACGATGGTGGTGCAGCCCCGGGCGCGGGCCATACCGATCATGGTGAAAGCAGCCTGGCGCATGCGCAGAAGGCACATTTTGGAGAGGTAGTTGAAGTTGTCTTCGTAGATGATGGCGAACTCGGGTTGTTGGTGGCGCAGGGCAGCCTGCCACTCAGCCTCAGATTCTGCCAGCATGGCATCGAAAAGCGCTACCTCATGGCCGCGCTGGCGCATGTAGCTGGCAGCATAGAGGGTTCCGAGCGGAGGATAAGGCTGCATCGCTTCATAGAGCTTGGGGTCAAAACGCAAATAGTAGGATTGGCCAAAAAGAAGGCTACCCATAGGCTACTCCGCTGACTCTGATAGATCGTGAAGTTCAGAAACTCGGTCCTCAAAGGCGTGCATAATACGGTGCCCGTGCCCGTCGAAGTGACCCTTGCACCAGTCAGGGCAAAAAGCGGCTTCGACGTCGCCGGCCGCCTCTCGGCTGAAGCGGCTTATTTTGCGCTGCATCTCCCAGCGCTCCAACCAGCCGCCAGCTGGTGTGCGCAGGGCGGCCTCAGTGGCAGTGCGCAGCAGGCGATGGGGAGCGGAGAGGGTTGTGCCGGATGCCGGCCATTCTGGCATAGAAAGAGCGCTGGCATTGGGCAAGAACTCTGTCGTCCAGTGGTTCAGTGCCAGCATCTGGCTGTAGATGTCCAGCCCCCAGACCGGCACCATCTGCACCAGCTCATGAGCAGTGTAGAGGTTGCGTTCGGTAAACTCGAGGGCGTTGGTTGAAAGGAAGTAGTTGGGGCAGAGGTGCACGCCCTGGCGGGCTGCCTGTTTCACGATCAGAATGGCCAATGCCCGGCAGAGCCAGAGGCGGCCCGGTTCGGTGACTACCAGATAGTCGATGTCGGCGGCGGGTACCACGTTGTCTACGGCGAGAGAGCCGGTGACAGCGACCATGCGCACAAAGGGCAGGGCTGCGATGCGCTGTCCGTAGCGGATGGCGTGGGGCCACATGCGCATAGCGATGCGGCGGCGTTGCTGGCGCAGCTCGATGATTTGCTCGCGCCCTGCCAACGCAAAGTAGCCGTCCCGTTCTGTCAGATTACCGGAGAGTGTCCTATCCGTGGTGAGGAGGTGGTAAACGACAGGCGCCGGGACGGCTACATCAATGAGATAACGGTGTATCTCTTCAGCAGTAAGCGGATAGTCGAAGACGTCCACATAGGCCACGGTGCGCGTGATAGCATCGACCACCGTTTCTGTGGGCGGTGGTGTGCCTGCTGCGCTGGCGCCATTTTGTCGAGACGTCTTCAACATCCTTGCAGTATACCATTTCCACTGACCGGTTAGAAGACGTCTATGGGGCGAACCAGGCCCTGGCCTATGGGCCGCTGGCTATCGACCTGTTCGCTTTAGCGAATCGGGCAGACGTCTTCTGCTGTGAGCGATGGGTTGTTATAACCCATATCGGTCAGTGGACCTGTGGGATTATCCTGTGACTCCAGGTAATTAGTGATTGTCTGGCAAGCTGCCGCCAGATTGTTGCCGTTTGATTGCCAGGTTGGAATCAACTGAGCGGCGGCCTCGGTGATGTTTGCACCGGGATATTCGCTTTGCAGCCAGTTGCTCCAGCGGGTGGCTTCGGTGATATCACCGCGGAACAGGGGCAGCAGCGTGAGCCGGAAGGCGGCAAATTGCCGGGCGTAGGTACGGCTGACTTCGGCCGGTTCCATGAATTCCATTTCTTCCAGGGATTCATCGACAATGACCGCTTCGTAAAGCCGGGCGGCCTCCTCATACTGTTCCTGTGAGAAGGCGTAGTTGGCGTTGTAAAGGGTATGTACACGGTAGCCGGTATCTTCCCATTCCTGACTGGCGAGAAGGATGGCGCCTTCTTCTTCGTCCCAGGCCCACACTTCGGTGCGTGCGCGCTGGAGACCGGCGCCGGCGGAACCGACAATGCCGCCGTGAATCACCAGGTCGGGTAAGCCATCTTCTGTCTCATCGCGTACTGCTTCTTCATCCACGTATTCAAGCGCGATTGCCTGTTGTAAGTCGCCAGGCAAAGGCTCTGGTTGCTCTCTTTCCGGGGGCAGTTGGACGAGAAGTTCAATCTGTCCCTCTGGCGCGCCGAGGATCTGGTAGTTATTTACACACGTGTGCGCACCGCAGAAGGTGGACACTATGATCACCTCAGGCAGCTCATCGCCGGTCATATCAACCACGTCCACGATGGATGGCGCTGTCGCACCCAGATCCTGGTTTTCGAGACCACGAGCCATGAAGACTACACCTTCCGTACTCACAATCCAAAAGTCGCCAGGATGGCCTTCCGCCGGTTGTATAACCGGGTTTTCTTCGCTGTTCAGATGGCTGACGTCGAGCGTCAACAGCCACTCTTCCTCCTGATCACCGTCGAGATCGACGGCCTGACAGTCATCCTCTTCCTGCTGCCACTGGGCCTGGCGTAATACGGCGCAAACGTCGTCGACGGCGCTGTCGCCGCGGTGTGCTTCTGATAGCCAGCTCTCTAGCGCTGCCATTTCCTGCGGCGGTTCGCCCAGCTCCTCAAGCGAAGGAGCAGGCTCTGTGGCGTCTGCTGCCAGCGTGGGCGTGGCGACACCAATCGGTGTCACCTCCGCTGCTGTTTCATCCGGGGCCGGCGTCGCATCGCCGGAGCCTCCAACGGTTGGCGGCGGGGCCAGGGTTGCCTGTGGTTCAAGCACCTGATCCACGGCGGAACAGGCCAGGGTCGAGAGTATTAGTAAGGTAAAGAAAAGCTTGACACGGCTCATGTCTGATAATCCTTTGTTGGTACTACGTTTGGCATTACGTTTGGCATTACGTTTTACTACTGACGGTACCGGCGGTGGGATAGTTCCACCACCTGTCACCGTGCAATGCCATTATCGTAACATCATCAGCCATGTCAACTGACCGGCGGCAGGCAACGTTAATCGATGCCGCCTGTATAGCGGTTACCTATATTGTCGGATGTGCAGTTGAAAAGTAACGGGCAGGGTTAAAAGAGGATGGTGAGCCTCAAACGGCGAGACCGGCGACGAAGAGATTGAGCGCAGTGAGCATATCATTCTGACCCGTTTTGACGCTTACGTCGATCTCCAGCAGGTGGGCATAGATATGCTCCAACTGCTCCAGGCTGAATTGCTGGCTCTGCTGGTGTAGCTTTCCGGCCACGAAGCTGTGGATGCCGGCGCTCTTAGCAATGGCTGGTGGGCGCTGGCCGTCGAGCGCCAGCTCCTTAACCTGAATCAGCAGACGGAACTGGCGCACAATCATGGCGAAGAGGAAGAAGGGATCAGCGCCTTCGTTTACCTTGCGCTGTAGGAGAATGGCCGCGCTGCGCCCGTCGCGGTTGCCGAGAGCGTCAACCATATCGAAAATGCTGGCCTCGGCCACATAGGGGCAGAGCCGTTCCACATCCTCCTCGCTGACCGGTCCATCGTCGCCGCGGTAGAGCACCAGCTTCTCGATTTCGTTGTCAAGCACGGCCAGCTCGCTACCGATACTGGTAATCAACAGGTGCACGGCTCGTGGCGTGAGTGCGCCCCCTTTCTCTTCGGCGCGTTGCGCCACCCAACGTTCCAGGGCACGACCTTCGGGGCGGGAGAACTCGCGCACGTAACCGTTTTCCTGTTCCTCGGCAAAGCGTAGCAGCCGGCTATTGCGGCGTAACGGTTGGGATTCGAGGAAGAAGAGGCGCGTACTCTCTGGCAGGTTGGGCAGATAGTCGATGAGCTGGTCAACCAGATTGCGGGTGGAGCTTTGCGAGAGGGCGTCTTCCACGATAACAACGCGCCGTTTGGCGAGAAAGGGGATGGAGTCACAGGCCTGGCGTAACTGGCCGACGTCGAGTGCAGCGCCGAAGCGTGTGGTGTTTAGCTCCAGCATCGATGGGTCGCCCATCCTGGCCATAAGCTCAGCGAGTGTTTCTCGTTGCGAGTGGGTATCGTCGCCGTGGAAGATGTAGAACATATTAAGTGCAGGCTTACAGTCTTAGTACTCTGTAAACCATGATTTTGAAAGCTGCTGTGGCCGGTCTCCTGACCGAGCCACCTGGCCTCGCAAGGCAAGCGGGCGCGGGGGCCGGTACGGCCATAGGAGACCGGCCCGAGCGATAGGCCCATCATGGGCAACTTATCCGCTGGTTCTGATGCGATAGGCGTTGACGTCCAGATCCTTGCCTGGGGCCAGCAACAACTGGAAAACGCGTGTGATCAACGATGGCTGCGTGCGTTTGACCTCGACAATTTCCATATCGCGCAGGTCTCCGTCGGTCGTGAAGCGGGCCTGAATGGACATGCCCAGCGGGCGGGAGACAATGAGCGCCAACACACCTGCGAGAATGGCGGACGGCAGCCCGTTGAAAAAGACAGATAAATCCATGTGTGCGCGCTTCTGGCGGCGCTGTTCCAGACCAAAGGCGGACTGCGTGGCCAGCGCGCCGAGGGTGGCTGTTGTCAGCAGCACGGTGCCGCAGTTGGGATGAACGGCCAGATGGTGCTCGCCCGCTTTCATGCGCCGGTGCGCTTCATGGACGGCGTCAATGACGTCTTCCTCGGCCACATCCCCGTAGATGTTGAGGTGGAAGCCGCGGAAATCAGAGTTGCCCTGGGCGCTGAACTGCTTATGGCGCTCGCTCAACACGTGAATGGTGGCGTGCTCCAGCCCATGATTGCGCCGGGTGCGGTCGACGAGATGTGTAAGTTGGTTCAACATGGATAACTCCCTTTTCTCATCATAAGTCAGCAGGTTATAACACGGAACGGCAGAGGCGTAAAAGAGATGATTTGAACTCTCATGAATTCCCGAGTTCACGCTTTGCCTGCGTATCATCATCATCGTACGTTGGCAGCCCGGTATCAGGCATCGCCTGGCCGCTGAGGAAGGCGCGCAATGCGGTTCGTGTGGCGTCGCAATCATCCCAGGGATACTCAATGTCGCCAAAACACATCGACTGCTCGTGCCCTTTGCCACAAATCAGAACCAGGTCGTGCGGTCCGGCGAGGCTGAGGGCGTGGTAGATGGCGCGACCACGGTCGGCCACACGCCAGAAACTCTCTCCCTCCACGGCGCCCTGGCTGCGACAGCCGCTGGCCATCATCTCCAGAATCTCACTCAGGGCCTCGGTGCGCGGGTCCTCGGCTGTCAGCACCGTCTTATCGGCCATGCGTGCAGAGATTTCAGCCATCAACCGCCGCTTTTCAACGTCTCGCTTGCCGGCGCTACCAAAGACGGTGATGACCTTGCCGTCTGTCATGCCTCGTGCGGCGGCGATTGCTTTCTCTAGCCCGTTGGGGGTGTGGGCGAAATCGACAATGACCTGGAACGGCTGGCCCTCGTCAATACGCTCCATGCGGCCGCTTAATGATTGCAGCGCTTCGATGCCGCTCTTGATTTCGGCAGCAGGCACGCCTGAGACATGGGCTGCGGCAGCCGCTGCCATCATGTTGTAGACGTTAAAGTCCCCGGCGAAAGGGGACGAAATTTCGATGCTTTGTTGCGGGAGCTGCAGTCGGAATCGCGTTGCGTCAGCTGCAAAGCGCAGATCGTGGGCCGTGACGTCGGCCTCTTGCTGCAGGCTGTATGTCACCTGTTGCTCGACCTCAATGGCGGCCAGCCCCTGATAGGAGGCGTCGTCCAGGTTCAAGATTGCCGTCTTGGGCGCCTGTTGCTTAAAGGGGTTGTGGCTGGTGACCTGTGGCGGTTGGTTGCCAAGCATCTGGAACAGGCGCGACTTATCGGCGAAGTAGCCCTCATAACTGCCGTGGTAGTCCAGATGCTCGTGCGTGATATTGGTCACGATGGCCAGGTCAAAGTCGATGGCGTCGACGCGATGTTGGGCCAGCGCGTGGGAGGTGGCTTCCAGCACACAGTGGGTGAGGCCGGCGTCGACCATGCGCCGCAGGTAACGCTGGACAACGGGCGCTTCCGGCGTGGTGACGTGCAGGGCCAGCGCTTCCTCTTCGCCGCCGATGACGGCGCGCACGGTGCTCAATAATCCGGCGCGATAGCCTGCCGCGCGCAAAATCTCGAAGAGGAAGTTAGCTGTGGTCGTCTTGCCGTCGGTGCCGGTGATACCGGCGATGACCAGTTGGCGGCTGGGGAACCGTTCCCACGCGGCGGAGAGCCAGGCCAGCGTGACGGCGGTGTCTTCCACCTGCAGGTAGCGGGCATCAGACGGCAGGGGCGGCTCGATTTCCGCTGCCGGGCGTTGGCCGATGATCAGCGTGGCCCCCAGCTCGGCGGCCCGGGCCGCAAAGCGGTGACCGTCGCTGGTGGTGCGTACACGGGCCACGAAGCAAGCGCCTTCCTCGACGTGGCTGGTGTGTTCGACAAAGGCTGTGAGAGTCAAATCAGGGCCGTCCCACGCCGGTGGCTGCGGCAATGACGTGCCGGCGACCGCTTCTTGCCAGCGGCTGAGAAGCCCTTTCAGTGATTGTCCTGTGCTTTCACTCATCGCTTGTTCCGCTATCTTGAATGGCGAACTCTGGTATGGTTGTTCACGAGCGGGGCTGGTAGTTGCCCAGCTCCAGTCGCGCTGCGCCTTTAATGGGCCGGGAGAGGTGGCCTTGTTTGGTGGCCATAACGCGGCTGTTGGCGAAGTAGGGGAAGTCGAAGTCGGTGGCGTCGCCAGCCTTTAGCCCCGGCAGGGGCATCAGGCGCGCAGTGAGCGGTTTGTCCAGCCGCGTGGCCAGAGCGGCGACGTCCAGAAGGATCGCCGCCAGCACCTCTTCGCCACTATCTCCGGGCAAAGGAATGGTGTCCAGCCCCGTGCCGCAGACGGCGGCGTAGTTGAGCAGGTCGCTGACTGAAAGCTGGCCCTCCGCAGCGCGTTGGGCGAGGACGGCGTCTTCCAGCACGGGCAGCATCAGCCCCGAAAAGCCACAACGGGGAAAGCGGGCGCGTTCAACTGCTTCCGTGATAAAGGCTGCTGCAAAGAGCGCGCCGTGGCCGCCAACGGCCGGAATACCGAGCAGTTCCATGGCGCGACCCAGGCTACGCGCTTCTTCGGGAAAGGGAGCCAGCGAGAAATCAATGCCGCCAAAGATCAGGCCGTGTTCTGCCGCCAACTGCTCACCGGCGGCGGCCAATGGCTGTGTCTCACGCTCAATGGCCTGCACCAGATTGTCACGGGCTGCCTGTAGGGAATCAGCCCCGGCGAAGGCCGCGATGGCGATATCAGCCGCTTCGACGGCGAAGGCAAAGGCTGCGCGGCCGCCATCGTGATAGGCAACGGGGAAGAAGGGCGAGCCGGGAGTGCAGTTGGCCAGCGCCGTGAAGTAGAGGTTGCCAAAGCCGTTGTCAATCAGGGTGCTGGCCTGCTGGATGACGCGAGCGATGGCCAGGCAGCGTTGGGGGTCAATATGGCCATGCACATCGGCCGCTTCGGCGCTGGCGAAGAGCATCCCCTCACGGCCCAGAAGGTCGGGAAGCAGCTCGAGCCACGTTTCATCGTGCGCCAGTTGCACGGGGCCAAGGCTGAGGTAGTTGGCGCCCGCATTGCGCCAGCGGGAAATCAGCTCACCTGCCTGTTCCTCCAGGGGACGGTTGCGTTGCCACCAGCCGGGGAAGGGCGGAAGCGCCACGCGGTGCGTCTGGACGGGGACCGGTAGAGCGTCGCCTGTGGCCGATGTAAAGAACGTTTTGGCCTGTTTTGTAGAGAAATCGGGATTACAGAAAAGAGTGATGGAGCGAATTTGCATAGCTTGACAGACTGATGGGTCACAATACAATCATTTCGTAGATAACCTTAATCGTATAAGAGTAGGCGGATTTGAACAAAAAACGTAGCCGGGACCAGGAAAAATCTGGGTTAGAGTGGGTGGTGGACAATTTTGTGGCCTGTGGGCGGTGCAGCTTCTTTCTGGCAGGGTACCGCACCATACATGGGCAGGATGATCTGGAAGCGCGCGCCGAACAGGTCGAGGGAGGCTGGTTGCGGCTGGGTTGGAACCACGAGACGCGCCGCCTGGTGCAGGAGTCGTTTGGCAACCGGCTGGATCAGGAGCTGATGTATTTCGATAGCCGCTGCCCCGAATGCCAGCGACGTTTTGTTTATGAGGCGACAGA
>CAZRTM010000108.1:0-13813 GCA_964602995.1 uncultured Ardenticatenaceae bacterium | reverse complement strand
AAGCTTGATGCATTACGCCGGCAGCTTGAACAGAGTGAGTTGCCAGAGGGGTTGAAGCAGCTGCTGGATGATATTACTCATGGTCATTCTGACGACGCCGTGGCTACTGAGAGCGAGGACGATGTGATGTTTTCTCTTGCGTTAGATGCAGCGCTAAAAGGTATAGACATCAGCAAACGTTATCCGACTTTCTTTCGGCGCCTGCTCTTGGATGCCCACGCCCGGCAAGATTTTTTAGATGCTCTAGAAATCCTTGAACAGAGCAAGAGCGGCGAGTTAGAATCTTTACCAACCGCGCCAAGCTATGACCTGAGCTTTCTTAAGGAGGAGCCTCGTCCACCCCGTGCAACTATCGCCCTGACAGGCCCTGCACAATGGCGAGTTGCCTGGCAACAGACCCGCGATTACTTGAACTCCCTCTTTTCAAGTTATTTGCTTGCCGCTGACTATCGTTCCTCAAGCAGCTTGCTTGAAGATACGCATCTGACGTTGATAGATGATTTGGTTACGGTGGACGACAGCGAGCTGGCTGTGCTGCTAGACGCAGTTCAACCAGTGGAGGAACCAGATAGCCTGAGGCTCTCGTTGCTGGTAACAGTACAGGAGAAACAACTACCAGACAATCTGGTTGCAGAGATAACCTGGGGCCATTATCAAGCAACCGTTCCCATAAGGAACAACAGTATCATTGCATTTCCTTCGTTACCTCTCGCGTCTGTCACAGATGGGGAGGGTCAGGTGGTATTGGCCGACCTGCATCTCACCATAAGCACAAAGAACTAGATCCTATTTGTATGCCAACCAAATCTGCTCCAAAAGCACAGGCTGCTTATCTGACAGCGGCGCAATCATTCCTCCATCACGACCTCAGTGAAAATAAGTTGCAACAGGAAGCAGCCTCGCTGCCTGAGCTGACGCATCGACTGCTGGCACAGTTAGCAACCACGGCCGATACTGCTGCCCTCTCGCAACCAGCATATGGATGGGCTATCATAGCTGTGGCCTATGCAGCGGCTGGCCGGCAACCAGACCAACTGCTTCAGGGGATAGGGGCCTGGCATCTGGCGCGCATGAGCAATGAATGGGTCCGGCCGCAGAGGGTGCGGGCAGCTATTGACGAGGCCCGCGCAAGATTCGCAACCGTTGGCGAACAGGGCTGGTTGGCAGCATGCGAGTGGCAGCTATATGCATTGCCCTGGATACACAACGACTTTGGCAAGGCTGAGGCCACGCTGGAACGTGCGTTGCATCAGATGAATCAACCTGGCTTCCAGCAATTTCTCGCGCCCTGCCAGGCTTCCCTGGCCTATGCTCAACTGCTTAAACTGAAACGTGAAAAAGCACTGGAAAACATTGACCAAAGCGAACAGTTCTTTCGTAGTGAAGAACGATGGTTGGACGTCGCGCGCTGTCTCGTTACCAGAGCGGAGATCGTGCGCAGGCAGGGACATTTTGAACAGGCGGTTGATATCGTCAACGACGCTATTGGATTGATTGATGGCGGCAAAGCGCCTATAGATCTGGCACGAGCGCGTTACCGGCGCGCTCAGATTCTGGTGTTGGGTAATAGACGGTATGAGGAAGCCGAAGCAGATTTGATTGCCGCACGAAAGGCTTTCAAAGCGGCAGATTTACCTGTTTGGGTCGCTCAAACCTGCAGCTACGGATTGGCTCGACTTTACCGCGATACGGGAAGGCTTGTAGAAGCCGGACAGGTGCTGGACGAGGCCAGGGAGATCTACCAACAGCATCAGATTCCAGGCCTGCACGCCGACAATCTTCTGGATAGTGGCAAATTCGCCAAGTATCGCGGCCAATATCACAAGGCGCTCTCATATTACAGCAAGGCAGAGTCACTCTACCGCGACGAGATGGGCTATCCCTTGATGGCGGCAGTAACTCTGATGTACCAGGGGGAAGCACATGCTCATCTGGGGCGCTATCAGTTGGCGTTGTCCAATCTGGAAAGGGCGGAGCAACAGTTTAGAACACTCAAGCATGATCACCGGCTGGCCGAGTGCCAACTACGGCTGGCTGAAATCTGGATGCATCTCAAACAACCTGAAGAAGTGCTGCTGCGTCTGAGAGAATCACTGCCGTACTTTCAGCGTGCCGCGCAACATACTTTTCTAAGTGAGTATTACTTTTTATTGGCAGCAGCTCTTCTTAACCAGGGGCGTGGTGAAGAAGCAGTAACACAACTCTCGCAGGCCTTGGCGACTCTGCCCATAGATGAAATACGACCCACAGCAACACAACTACGCCGCTATCTTGGTGAAGTGCTGGTGCATCTGGAGCGGTCTCAGGAAGCGCTTGTACATCTCCAAAAGGCACAGGAACATTTCTCAGAGATGGGAATGGCCAGCGAAGAGGCGTCTTGCTGGGTTGCTCTGGGACGCTGCTATTTTCAGCTTGGCAGGCTCGAGGAAGCTCAGAGAGCATGGCAGCACGCCCTTATATTGAGCGGTAATGTCTTGCCTGAAATCAGATGGCGCGTCCACAACGGTATGGCCGCTGTAGCAGAATCCTCTGCCGATCATCAAAAGGCTCTACAACATTACCGCGAGGCCGTAAGCGCCATATCCCAACTACGCCGCTGGTTCTGGCAGTCAAGCCTCGCCGGCAGTTTTTTACAGGAACCATCATCCATTTTTGATAGCGCAATCTCCTTAGCCGCCCGTCACCCTTCTCCAAATGGCCCAGACGACGTCCTCTCCTTCATCGAAGAAAGCAAGGCTCAGACGAGCAACCGGCAGCTATCTATCCGGCAAGAGGGGCGTCTGGAGTACAACCAATCAGTAATTAGCGAGCCAACACATACCACGCTTGAGATAGAGATACGTGCAATGCAAGATGAGATTCTGCAAAGTGTATACGCTAATCCCGGTTTCATTCGCCCGGCTGCAGAAATCCGTTTGCGACAGCAGTTTTTAGAGAAGGTACAACATTACTACCGGCAATCGGCCAGGATTCAGCGCCAGAATTGGTCAGAGCAGCATGTAAATGACCCGATTGCCACGGACTTTGACCTCGCCCAATTCCGGGCATTAGCAAGCCAGCAGATTGGCCACGATAACTGGCTTGCACTCGACTACTATCTCACGGATGACGCACTTTATGGTGCTGTGGTTACACCAGATGATCACTTCGTCTTCACAAACAGTATATCCGGCGTCATCCTGAGGTCGCTCCACCGTTTTCCCAGCGCACCGGCAGAGCAAATTGCAACAGATCTTTTTGCACAATTGGGAATGTGGCTTCTGCCGGATGCAGTACAGTCCCTCCTTGACCCCGAAACGCATCTTCTCATTGCACCCCATAAGCAGTTGCACCAGTTGCCGTGGGCCGCTCTGCCAGTGAGCGCTGAGCAAAAGCTATTGGTCAACAGCTGCATCCCCAGCATTGTGCCGTCATTGAGCACGCTCTACTCATTATGGCTCAGGTTTAGAGACAACGCAGAGCCAGAGGAACACTCAGAGGCCTTACTATTGGCGCTTTCGGAATTCAACGGGCGGTATCCTCCACTACCAGAAGTGGACGTTGAAGCAGAAGCGATTGGCTCAATGCCCGGCCTCAATGTGAAAAAGCTTCAACAGGAACAGGCTACCTGGGGTGCATTGCGCGACCTGAGCAATGGACATGGCTTGAGCCAATTCTCCTTCTGGCACATTGCCACGCATGCTTTCCATGACGCCATTGCCGGCCGGCTCAGTGGTATCGCCGTCTACGATCGGGACATTTGGATCGATTATCTCTGGCAATGTGCGCCCCTGCCCCACCTGGTAACACTCTCAGCCTGCAGTGGTAATCGGAGCAAACTATATGCTGGCGATGAGCAGGTTGGCCTGGCGTCCACCTGTCTTGCCGCTGGCGCTCAGACGATCATCGGCAGCCTGCGGCCAATCCAGGATCTGAACGCAGCGCGCCTTATGGTAGATTTTTACAACTATTATATCGGGGGGAATTCAGCAGCTCAGGCACTGGTACTGGCTCAGCGCTCTGCTCTAGCCCAGGGAACTGCGACTGATTGGGCTTTCTTTACCTGTATTGGCGCTCCCACAACGAAAATAAAGTAAAACAGGGCAAGTGAGGTCTTCACTTGCCCTGTTCGTTACTTACTTGCGGTTAACCGCCACATTGCCCATCTGAGCCACCGGTACAGGTATGTGAGGCAATTGCGGCCGCCGGCTGGCTGTCCCTGCCCGCATCTTCAAAGAGCGCGGGGCGTGTATCATCCTGTACAGCCAAGCTGGCCTGACCTAACGCACTCACTACCGGCATTGCCAGCATCACCAGAAGTACCGTGGCCAGAATTAGAGACAGGATCTTCGTGCGGATCTCGAGCATCGTTCAACACCTCCATTTAGATGAAGGGCTGATTGAGGACGGCGCCCAGGACATTTCGCCATATTGGTGAATTGTCCCGCTCATGAGATACTCAATCGCCGCTTGTCAATTGGTAAGGTCCCGGCCGGTTATGTTTTCAGATTAAACCTGTGCTATGCTTCTGTCTATCTTGGATTACTTGAATTTCTCAAGCGTTACTTGAATTGGGAGAAATCAGGTGGTGAACCGCTTTGGACAACTCCTTCGCAAGCATCGAAGCCGTTGTATCGATCCTCATCATCCGGGCAAAGCATTAACTCAGGAAAGACTGGGTGAATTAATAGGAGAAGTGCTTGGCGACCGGGGCTATACAGGAGCTGCAGTCAGTGAGTGGGAACGTGGGAAAAGCCAGATCAGCAAGGATCATCGAGCCGTTCTGACAGCATTGCTACAGGTATTATGCGAATGCGGGGGTCTCTCCTCGGTTGAGGAAGCTAATTGCTTGTTACAGGCGGGGAATTATCGAGATCTTGACGAAGCAGAAACGCAAAAGGTTTTTCCTGGCTGGACGAAGCAAGTAAACCGTACTGAAGAGTCAACGCCTCAGGTCTTGACAGCTATCCTGTATGAACTTCTGGTTCATCCGGTACAGGTACTTAATTGGCTCATCCCAGAAAATGAAAGAACCGAAACCGAACCCTCCAGTCTGATACACTTAAGCGCTACCTTGCTTACACGACTGTTTAGCCAGTGGACAAGTGCTCGGGTCTTGCGCTCTACTATCTGGCTAACTGTCTGGCTACTGGTATGGTTACTTACGTTGCCCCTTCTAGGCTGGCCCCCTGCAGATCGCAACGCTGCCTATACGGCAGGGCTATTGTATGGGACAGGCGCAGTCGGATTGCCAATAGTGATTGCACTCCTCGTATACCGATACGACCGGGCATTCTGGCAATCAAGGGTCGAAAGCACTGGTCATGTATTCTTCTTCATATTTCTGGGAGCATTGGCCGGTTTTCACATGGGATATCTGATTATCTTTGTGCTGCGGTTGACAAGCTATCATCTCGAATTAGGAGAAGCGCCACGGTGGTTGCAGGCTCTGGCAGCGCTGTGGCCTATTGGCTTAGCCTATATATTTGCACGACTGACCCCACTCCGATTTTGGCGAGCATTCCAATCTTTGCGGCCAACAGAGGGTGATTGGGCCTTATTCGCCCCCTTATTTCTCTTCGGGCCATTGCTCGGATTCTCTTTCCAATTTGTCTATCCCTGGCTTCTCTCCCCGATTTTTGGCCTAATTCTGGTCCTTTGTGTCATCGTGATTACCGCTATCTCACGATTATGGGAAAACCACAGTGGAAAAGCCCTGTTCCCCGCACTCTTTGCTGCTGTTGCGTCACTCTTTTTCGTGGTTCAGCAAGATCAGTTGCTAGATATTATCGTCGTTACGAGCATCGTCATTACAATCATCATCGCTCTGATAGAAGAGCAGATTCAAGGAACGCTGAGCGGCACGGTTATGGCTCTCATTGCTGTCGGCTTGATCTTGCTATTACGAGAGTATAATCCCTTCGCGGCGCGTTTGCTGGGTATTGTCCTCTTGATAGCATGGTTGATTTGGGGCCGGAAATATATCTGGTTTCCGGTTACGTTTTGGATTCTTGGAGTGGCAGCCGCGAGTAGCTACTATCTCCTGGAGATGGAATTCTGGCACGAGACGCAAATCGCAATTGCTTTTTCTATACTGACTGTTATTACTTTACTGTTATCCCATTATGATTTGACAAACCTCAGAACCAGGAATTAATTTAGATGAAGGATCGTTATCATGACAGTGTTTAGTTGGATCGCGGAGCCAGACAATCAAACCACACTACACCGCCTGTCGAAACAGGCAGTAGAACAAATAGCACCTGAGGAGTTACCCTTCTTTGAAGAACTCTTTCCGAGGTATGTACAGGTTGCCCAGGAGAGCGAGGTAACCACGGCCAAACAGGACAAGGCCGCTTTTCAATTCGCTGGAGAGGGGGAACTGCTGTCCCTGGTTATTCTACCGGCTCTGGTTGCTATTCTCACTGCTCTGCTGGTAAAGCGCGGAGCAGGAAGACTCTCTGAATTACAGGATGCTGATCGGGGACAAAACGGCCCCTCTCTATCTGCTAGAGACCAGATTCAAACAGAAATAGAGCGCGTTTTGTTGGCAAATATTTCTTCTCGCAGCCTTCGAGAACAACTGAGTGACTCACTTTCGACGATTCTCACGAACTACTTGATGCATCGTTAAGCCATCAGAGAATAGCTGGCGAGCCACTCAGTTGTTTTTAGAAGCGTGCACAGCGCGTCATCCCTACCCGCCAGCAATCGCCCCTAGCACCCGGAACGGCTCTTCGCCGCGGGCGACGGCGTCGGGGAGGGGGGCGTCGGGAGAGTCGTGGGACAGGTCCTGCATGCAGGCAAAGTAGCGCAGATAGGGCCGGCGCTCCTGGGTGACGTGATCGCGGATTGTGCCGCGTAGCACCGGATATTGAGCCTCCAGCGCGTCGAGTACGGTGCGCTGGGTGACCGGCCCTTCCACTTCCACTTTTACTTCCGGACCAGTGCCTGCCAGGTTACGCAGGTGGAACGGGAGTGCAACGCGGATCATGGTAGCGTCTGCACCTCTACCGACATCACCCGTGGCAGGTTCTCGACAATTGCTGTCCAGCTATCACCGCCATCCGTCGAGGCGTAGACCTGCCCTCCGGTAGTGCCGAAGTAAATGCCGCAGTCGTCCAGCGTATCTACCGCCATCGCATCGCGCAGGATGTTGTGGTAGAAGTTCTGTTGCGGCAGCCCTTTTGTCAGCGCTTCCCACTCGTTGCCACCGTTGCGGCTGCGGTAGACGCGTAACTTGCCCTCGGGCGGATAATGTTCTGAGTCGCTCTTGATGGGCACCACGTAGACTGTCTCAGGGTCGTGGGCGTGTACGTCGATGGCAAAGCCGAAATCGGTGGGCAGGTTGCCGCTGATTTCGTACCACTCGTCGCCGGCATTGTCTGTGCGCATCACGTCCCAGTGCTTCTGCATGAAGAGCACGTCCGGGCGGGCGTGGTGCATTGCCAGGCGATGGACACAGTGGCCTACCTCAGCTTCCGGATCGGGAATGTACTCCGACTGCAGGCCACGGTTGATTGGCTTCCAGGACATACCACCATCGTCGCTGCGGAAGGCCCCGGCTGCGGAGATGGCCACGTAGAGGCGGTCAGGGTTGTTCGGGTCAATCAGAATGGTGTGCAGGCACAGGCCACCCGCACCTGGCATCCAGTCGGGGCCGGTGCCATGCCCGCGCAGACCGGGCAGCTCCTGCCAGCTTTCACCGCCGTCTGTCGAACGGAAAATAGCTGCGTCTTCCACGCCTGCATAAACCGTGTCGGGGTCGTGGGGCGATGGTTCAAAGTGCCACACACGCTTAAACTCCCAGGGGTGCGGTGAGCCATCGTACCACTGGTGCGTACCGGTCTCGCCTTCGTAAAGGAACTCATTGTTCACCGTGTTCCATGTCTTGCCGCCATCATCAGAGCGGTGCACGATCTGGCCGAACCAGTCGCTGGATTGTGAAGCGTAGATGCGATTGGGGTCAACAGCAGAGCCTTTCATGTGGAAAATCTCCCAGCCACCAAAATGCGGCCCACTGACTTCCCACTCCTGGCGCTTACCATCTGAGGTGAGAATAAATCCCCCCTTACGGGTCCCTACCAAAACTCTTACACCGCTCATGATTCACTCCTTCCGGCACGGTCTTTCCACGCCGGCTCACGGTCGCCTCCCACGCGGAGGCATTCTTTCCCTTCAAAACATTCCTGAGTCTGGAGGGCGGCTCAAATCCTCTATCCCTCCAAAGTGGCTCGCGACTACGAGATACCCCCTCATTTTAGAACAAATGGTCTACAATCGTCAATGGGAGTTTTCTGGATAGACGCCATTCCACCACCATCGCCTGCAAGGCAGCCGCCTGATGGCTGGCTTGCACTGGCGTTGGAAGCAACACCGGGATTATAATTGCTTGTTGTCAACGCCACCCTATACGCTTAAGAAATTCCAAAGGTGGCGGGAAAGGACCGTGAAAATGAGTACAACCACTGTAACTAGTGATGACCGCAACGCCCGTATTCTGGAATACGCGCCCCCGGCTGCTCTGCTGGTGGCCATTGTGGCCACGCTCGGTAGCCTCTATTACAGCGAAGTGCGCGGCTTCGTGCCCTGTGTCCTCTGCTGGTACCAGCGCATCCTCATGTATCCGCTGGTGGCCGTTATTCTGGTAGGCCTCGTCAGCCGCGACGAGTATCTGCCGCGCTACGTTCTGCCCCTCTCCGTGCTGGGCATCTTCGTCTCCACCTATCACTACATGGTGCAGTGGGGCCTCGTGGGTGGAAGTAACGTCTGCGTAGCCGGTGTCCCCTGCACCGCGCGCTACGTCAACTACCTGGGATTTATCACCATCCCCTTCCAGGCGCTGATAGCATTTATCCTCATTACCATCTTCATGTGGCTGACCCTGCGCGCCCAAAACGCCCTTTATGAGGCGTAGCGTAGGAACGCTGCCCCCTCGTTGACAGTTCCCCTGCCCACTCTATAAAATATGGCGCTTGTATTATTTGGTTTTTTTGGGAAGCCCTGGCAATGGATCTGACTCGCAGGCAAGAAGAATTCGTGCGTTCGCTGCTCGACCTCTATGGCGAGCTGCAAGAACCGTTCCACTACTCCGAGCTGGCCGACCGGCTGGGCGTCAGCCGCTTCACGGCCTATGACATGCTGCGCGTGCTGGAAGAAAAGGGGATCGTCACCTCCCATTACCAGTTGGACGAAGGGCGCAGCGGGCCCGGCCGCTCCACCGTCGTCTACCGCCCCACCCACCGTGCGCGCCGCATCCTGGAGGACGTCTTTGCCGGCAGCGCAGGGGAAAGCTGGGAAGTGCTCAAAGACCGGCTGCTGGAGCAAGTGCAGCAAGGCCACTTAGGCGACGGCGAGCTGGCCCACGAAATGCTGGCGCGCACCCCGCCGGACGAACCGGAAACGCTGCGTTATTGCATCGAGGTCATGACCGTGGTGGCTCTCAACCTGCGGCGGCGCTCGGGAAGGCAGATTTTGCTGAAGCAGGTGCGTAAGTTGCTGGCTCCTGAGGACGACCGTTCGTGCCGGCCCGGCCTATCACTACTGGGCGGTTTTGCCCTGGGCGTGCTGGCCGAAGAAAGCCACAGGGACCAGACCTGGGAACAGGAGCTACTGGAGCACGTCTGGCAGTACCAGGCTCTGGTCATTGCAATGGAACCGGCCGCCTGCCGCCGACTGGCACAGCGGCTGCGCGAGCTGTTCGGGCTATTGGCGGAGAGTTGAGCGGGAATGACGATGGTTGTTGAACTACTGGCAATTGGGAGAGGCAGACACGCGCTATGATTCGCACCCGCTGGTATAAGGTCCTGATTGACCTCTGGCGCAACCGGGCGCGCACGCTGGTGGTGGCCCTGGCCATCGCCGTGGGCGTCTATGCCGTGGGCGGCGTACTCAACACACGCGAGCTGCTGCTGCGCGAGTTCGAAGCCGACCACGAGGCCGCACTCGAGGCAGATGCCGTCATCCGCACCACCCCTTTCAACAGCTCCTTTGCCCAGCGCATTTCCGAAATCCCTGGCGTCGCCGTGGCCGAAGGGCGGCACCAGGCGCGTGGCCGGCTCTACGAGTCGGCCGACGAGTGGCAGGACGTGGCGCTAGTCAGCGTGCCCGATTTTGAGCAGGCGGCCGTGGACCTCGTAACACCGCTCGCAGGCGCCTTCCCGCCGGGAGAGCGCGAAGTGGTCATCGAGCACCTGGCGCTGCAATATCTGGGGCTGGAGATTGGCGACGAGCTGACGTTGGAAATGGAGAACGGGGTGCGGAAAAGCCTGACCATTGTGGGCACGGTGCACGACCCGCAGCGCCTCAGCCCATCCCTGTTCGGCGACCCCACCGGCTTTGTCACGCCAGAGACGATGGAAACAATGGGCGCGGGCCGGCTATTCAGCGAGTTGCGCATCCGCGTGGAGGGAGACGCGGGCGACAAAGAGTATGTGCGCTCGGTCGTCGCTCGTGTGGAAAAACAAATTGAAGACAGCGGCCGCCCGATACTCAGCACCACGCTGCCAGAACAGATCATCCGGCCCATTATCGACACGCTGGTCATGATCATCTCCACCTTTGGCGTGACCATCCTGCTGCTCTCCGGTTTCCTGGTGGTCAACGCCATTTCGGCCCTGATTACGCAGCAGATTCAACAAATCGGCGTGATGAAGCTGATTGGCGCGCGCCGCAAGCAGATCATGAGCCTCTATCTGGTCACAGTCCTTATTTATGGCCTGATAGCCGTGACCATAGGCATCCCCGCCTCAATCTATTCTGCCCGTTATTTTATGGACTGGCAGATCGCCTTCATGCTCAACGTCGTGCCCGATAGCTACGCCATCCCCCTCTACCTCATCGTCTTGCAGGTTGCCGTGGGGCTGCTTTTACCGTTGCTGGCGGGGCTGATTCCAGTGTGGAAAGGGACGCGCATCACCACCTTCCAGGCGCTAAATGATGTCGGCGTCAGGGGTGAGACGCAGGGAAACGGGCTGGTAGAACCGCTGCTCTTGCGGCTGCAGAGCGCCGGTATTTTGCACCGCCCCGTGGTGTTGGCCGTGCGCAACACGCTGCGCCACAAGGGCCGGCTGGCACAGACACTGTTTGTGCTCATCTTCGGCACAGCGCTTTTCATCGCCGTCCTCACTGTGCGCACGTCGGTCAACGAAACGATAGACGGCTTCCTGCGCTACCACCAATATGACGTCTCGGTGGGTCTGCGCCAGCCACAGCGCGTGGTGCGCGTAGAACAGATTGCGCGCTCCGTGCCCGGCGTGGTCGATGTCGAGAGCTGGTCGATGGGCGCGAGCAAGCGGGTGCGCCCGGACGGCCGCGAAAGTGAATTCATGTTCCTCTACGCTGTGCCGCCACAGACGCTGACCATGAACCCCCGCGCTGATAGCGGGCGCTGGCTGCAACCCGGCGACGAATATGCTGTGGTGGTCAATTCCGACGTGATAGAAGATGAACCAGACCTGCGGGTGGGTGAGGAGATGGTGCTGGACATCGGCGGGCGCCGCTCCACCTGGCAAATCGTGGGCGTGGTGCCCACAACGGCGCAAGGCCCGGCCATCTACCTGCCCTATGAAACCTATGCTTACGAGACGCGCACCGTGGGCCGCGCCACACATGTACAGGTCGTCGCCAGCCAGCACGACGCCGCTTTCCAGCGCGCTCTGGAAAGTGAGCTGTTCAATGCCTTCACAGCGGCCGGCATCGAGGTCAACAGCACGCACACCAGCCAATTCGTCAAGGGCCAGAACGAGCAGATGTTCAATCTGGTCGTCATCTTTCTGATTATCATGGCCTTGCTGCTGGCGGCCGTGGGTGGGCTGGGGCTGACCACGACGATGAGCATCAACATCCTGGAGCGCATCCGCGAAATTGGAGTGCTGCGCGCCATCGGCGCTTCCAACAGCGCTGTGCGCAGGATTGTGCTGCTGGAAGGGATTGTTATTGGCCTCTTGAGTTGGACGTTGGGCCTCTTATTGTCCTTCCCCGTGGGCGTACTGATGAGCGACCAGGTGGGGTTGGCGCTGCTGGGCATCCCGCTCGACCATAGTTACGCCGTGGGGGCTGCTGTGGCCTGGTTTTTTGTATTACTACTGATTGCCGTCGCCGCCAGCCTGGGGCCGGCCCGCAACGCTGTGCGGCTGACGGTGCGAGAAGTATTGGCTTACGAATAAGCTTAAGCATAAGCTGGCAAATAAGATGTTCAATTGGCTACTACCTTCAACAAAGACAAGAATTGAACCGCAACAAGAGGCGCCTGCGGCGAACGAGCCGCTGGTCGAGGTACGTGACCTGCACAAGTTCTACAAGACGGCGGCAGGCGACTTTGCCGCTCTGAAAGGGATCGACCTGACCATTATGCCCGGTGAATTTATCGCCATCACCGGCAAGTCGGGTGCAGGCAAGTCGACGCTGGTGAACATGATTGCCGGCATCGACAGTGTCAGCAGCGGCAGCGTACGCGTAGGCTCCTATGCCATACACCAGATGGGCGAAGACGAGCGGGCGCTGTGGCGGGGGCAGCACGTGGGCGTCATCTTCCAATTTTTCCAGTTGCTACCCATGCTCACCTGTGCCCAGAACGTGATGCTGCCCATGGATTTTGCCAATGTCTACCGCTCTGAGGCAGAGCGACGCGAGCGAGCGTTGTATCTGCTGGAGCAGGTGGGCATTGCCGAGCACGCCGACAAGCTACCCTCGGCCGTCTCTGGCGGGCAGCGACAGCGCGTGGCCATCGCCCGCGCCCTGGCCAACGACCCCGATTTTCTGGCAGCGGATGAGCCGACCGGCAATCTGGACTCCAAAACAGCGGCCGACGTTTACGGCGTGTTTGAGAGCCTGGCCGAAGAAGGCAAGACGATTTTGATGGTCACGCACGACCAGGAGCTGGCAGCGCAGGCGGGGCGCATTGTGCGGCTGTCGGATGGCGAAATTGTGCCTGCTGAAGAAACGGCCGGCGAGGGGAGCAGTGGCCGTGACTGAGCATCACAATGGCGCCAACAGCGAACTGATGATTGACCTACGCGGCGTGACCAAAGCGTATGAAACAGCCGCCGGCCCTTTCTGGGCACTGAAAGGCATCGACCTGCAAGTGGGGCGCGGCGACTTTGTCTCAGTGGTGGGCAAGTCGGGCAGCGGTAAATCGACGCTGATTAATATGTTCACCGGCATCGACCACCCCAGCGATGGCCAGGTTATTGTGGCCCAGACGCCCATCCGGCAGTTGAACGAAGGGCAGATGGCCGAATGGCGCGGGCGCAACATGGGCATCGTCTTCCAGTTCTTCCAACTGCTGCCGACCCTGACCATCCTGGAGAATGTGATGCTGCCCATGGACCTGGCGCAGACGTATAGTGAGGCAGAACGAGCAGAACGGGCGCTGGCCCTGCTGGAACAGGTGCAGATGGCAGACGACGCGCACAAATTCCCGTCCACCGTCTCTGGTGGGCAGCAGCAACGGGCGGCCATTGCCCGGGCACTGGCCAACGACCCGCCCATTCTGGTGGCCGACGAGCCAACGGGCAACCTGGATTCGCGCGCGGCCGATACCGTTTTCCGCCTCTTCCACGAGCTGGCGGCTGAAGGCAAGACAATCCTGATGGTAACGCACGACGACGAGCTGGCCCGCCGCGTGCCGCGAACAATCACCCTCGCCGACGGGCTGATTGTGGACGAGGTCGTTCGCGACGTGGCGCCCGGCTCGAGCAACGGAGACCGACCATGACCAAGAACAGGCGGCCGCTACGCCGTCTATTGACCATCTTCATTCCCTTGTTGTTGGTAGCAGGGGCGGCGGCTGTTTACCTCTTCTTTTTCCGCGAACAGCCGCCAGCGCCTGAAG
>CAZRTM010000107.1:0-13818 GCA_964602995.1 uncultured Ardenticatenaceae bacterium | reverse complement strand
AAACGAAAAACGACTATCAGGGCCTATCTATGACGACGTCTGAGGTCAGCAACGCCTGGTAGAGGGCCTCGGCCAGCAACCTGTGGCCCACGGCATTAGGATGTTTGTCCCAGGGTGCGACGGCCAGGGAGTCCAGGTCACGCTCACCATAGGCACGGGAAAGGTCGAAGGTGACAAAACCGGCGTTTTTGGCCGTGTTAGTCAGGTACTCGATATTTTCGAACGAAAGGGCTTCGGGAGTAGGCATGAACGCCCACAGCGCCAACATGCCGTGCTCTTCCGCAATGCGCCGAATCTCACCATAAGCCCACTCGTTGATTTCAGTAGCATAGGGACGCAAAAGGCGTTCGGCCTCGGCCTGGTTCATGTCGGGGGTCACGCCAGCCTCGGCAAGCACTTCATTGAGGTAGTCATAGGGAATGGTAGTGCCTCTGGTGGCCGCACCAGCGAGGTTGCGCACCACCGTGTCCACCTCAGTGGGATGGCCGATGACCAGCACCGCATCAGGGCTGAAGGAGAGCACCTTCTCTTCCAGCAACGCCAGATGCTGCAAGACAGAGTAACCGGCCACGCCGAAGTTGAGGATTTCATATTTCTCGACCTCGCCCGTCGTGTGCTCCTCGTTGAGCCGCGCTTCCACCAGCGTTTCGAATGTCTCGCCGTCGCCTACCCCAGAGCCCATCACGTAGGACGGCCCCAGAAGCGCGATGCGGTAGCTGTTGGGCGGCGGCGTCAGCTCATAATCCTGGTCGCGCATACCCCAACGGTTGGTGCTGAAAATGGCGCCATGAAACTCCCGGCGCGTAGAAGGCGTCAGCTCGACCGTCAGGAATTCGCCTGTCGTATAGGCCAGGTCGGTATCCTGCAGCAAAGGCCAGTCGGTGGGACGCTTGGCGTAAAGTTCCCACAGCTCGTTGTTGAAGGAGTGCACGCCGAGCAGATTCTCGTAATAGCCGCGCTGCAGCATCGCTTCCTCGCGTGCGCTGAGGCGGTCTTGCGTCAGGTCGGCCAGCACGGCCCCCGCCCGCCCCCCAATGCGCTGCTGCACCCCCGGCAAACCCAGCAGGAAGAGGGCCAGCAACAGCCCTCCATATAGCCCGATGGGCCGGAATTTGGTACGCGCGGGGTCGGCGTAGTTCGCGAAGATGGGCGAGGTGTGGATGATAACCAGATGGGCCACCGTGTAGATGGCAATGAGGGCCACGAACGTCAGCAGGAGAAAGAGAACACCTTGCAGCGTGCTGACCCCTGCGCTCCACAGTGACAGCCACTCGGCCGCGGAGCTGCTGAACCAGTAGGACCACAGAACAGAAATGAGGGCCGTCACCGAGGCCGAGCGCAGCGCCAGACCGAAAACAGTGCGGGCCGTCGCCAACCGGCTCTCCCTGGCCTCTTTCTTCAGCGAGCGCTTACGGCCTCGTTTGGTCTCCCACAGCACGTTGGTCACCAGCCAGACGCCAATAAGCGCCCAGAAGCTGGCATCCTGCCAGGTCATCAGGAAGGAGCCACGCAGCCAGAACCACTGATAGGAGTGCAGGAACCAGGTGACAAAGATGACGACGGCGGTGGAGAGTAGCAGGCTGTTGAGCAGTCCAAAGCGGCGGAAGCGGTACTGTGTGGGGTAGAACACCATCTTCTGCATGAAATCTTTCCAGTAAATGTTGGCCCGCCGCCAGAGGTCGGTGAAGCTGGTGGCCATGAAGTTGAGGTGGTTGACCTTGGGCAGGTTAAAGCCGAAGAGGTGCAGGATGCCGATGATGATGTGGAACTGGCCTGTCACGCGCACGTAGAGCAGGTAGTTGGTGAGCACGAAGCGCACCAGCAACCCGGCGTTGGTCACCTCCTCCTGGGCCAGCATGACGTAGCGATTGAGGAAGCGATAGAGGATGAGCTGCGTGATGCCGTAGAAGATGAGCTGGATGCCGCGCTGGTAGATCTGGAAGCGCTCCGTGTTGTAATAGGTGCGCTTGAAGACCGAAAAATCGACGACGGGGAAGAAGGGGAAAACGATGTTGGGCAGCAGGAAGAAATAGGAGAGCGTCTGCCATATCCCGCTAGAAGCCTTATCTTTGCTGTGCGCCAGATCATAGAAGTAGATGATCAGGCGAAACATGAACATCGAGCCTAGAATGGGCCACACCGCCGCCGGTACAGGAGAGGCAATTTGCCCGCCGCGCAGCAGAATGAGCAACACGCCCGCAGCCAGCAGTATGACCAGCCGCTGGTTAATGGTAACCGGCAGATGAACCAACCCCACCAGCCCCAGGCCAATGAGCAGGAGCCAGACGCCGTTGCCCAGGCCCAGAATACCCACGATGGCCGTCACCGAGAGCAAGAGAAAGAACGGTAGCCGCAAATGAGCAGGCAGGAAGAAGTGCACGACGAAGCCGTAGAGGCACAGCAACATCATACTGGAGTAGACGGTCTGGTTTTCCAGCCGGTACTGGCCCATAACCAGCACCACCAGCACAAGCTGAGCCGTAATGCCCAGCAGTTGCAGCGCCTGCTCGCGCCGAGCAGCCACGTACTCCACGGCCCCGGCCAGGAAGCGGTCCCACTCTCCTCCGGCGACGCTCGCGCCGTAGTTGGTGAGTATCAGGCCCAACAAGATGGCGAAAAGCATCACTTGCTTGGGCAGGAAGGCGGGTAGCCCGCCAATCACCAGCACATCGGCGGCGATACCCGCCACCAAAGCCCCGGCGGCGACCAGCAGCCAGTGGCCGAAGCGGCTGAGGCTATCGGAGGGATTGAGCGCGACGCCCGTGAGTAGGATGGCGGCGCCGGCGATGGCCAGCGCCAGTTGGTTAGGCCCCAGGCCTTGCGTGCCCACGCCCAGGAGGTCGCTGGCAACGGCGCTGACCATGACGACAACGCCGCCGGCAATAAACAGGGTGGGTAGGGTGCGTTCGTAGGAGCCAATGGAGCGAACGAGTTGCATATCTCTCCTAAACTCTAACTCTTGGACTGCACCAGATCGGCGATGTCCTGGATGGTGTCAAAGTGCTCTACCGTCATCTCGTCGGGCCGGATGTCCACGCCATACTGCTGCTCCAGAAACTCGACAAGCTGCAGGACAGCCAGTGAATCCAGAATGCCGGCCGTCACCAGCGACGTGGTCTCTGTCAGAGCATCGGCGTCCTCGCCATTGAGGAATTGGTCAAGAATGTACTGCTTGATGGTGGTTGTTAAATCGTCCATATCTCTTCTCCAGATAAATAACTTCTTCGAACCAAAAGGGTCTTTGCCGCCTAAAGGCGAATCTTTACCACCCGCAGGCGCAGACGTCAGGAGCGGCGGCTGGCAAACGAGCGCACCGCAACGACTACAAAAATCAGTCCCACCAGAGCAACGCCGACCAACCCTCCGATTCCCGCGGCATCGACAACGATGTTCGAGACCATGCGCGGCACGTCGCCACTCACCGTTGTGTTAAAGGCGAGCGTTGGCGTCGGCTCTGGCGTGGATGTGGTGTCTGGCGCTGCGGCCGCGGCCGTACCTTCAATTGTGGGTGTGACAGAAGGTTGCGGCAGCGGTGTGGTCTCCGTCGCCGCGGCGCCTTCACCCTCTGCGCCCACCTGTCTCCCAAGGACAATAATTTCGTGCCCGCCGTCCCCGCTCGTGGAGGGCGCCACGTAAGCTGCCATCAGATCCCCGTCTGGCGAGATGGCAAAAGCGCTGCGAGGCGGGGCCGCTCGCTCCCACTCCACCTGGTCCCTCGTCAGCCAGCGCACGCCATCCCACTGTAAATGCACAATCTGGCTGTCGTCGGTCTGCAACAGGTGCAGGCTGTTCGCGCTGTCAGTGGCAAAAGCCAGAGTGACTATGCGATTGCTGAACTCCACATCATCAGCCCAGGTCAGACCTCCGTCATCAGAGTAGGTGTGCCACACCCTGTTGACTTCACCCCGCGTCAACCAGAAACGGTGCAGCGTCCGTTCTCCTTCCGCGAGCAAGGCCAGGGCCTCGGCCGGGACATTCTCGACGAGCGGGACAGTGGTGAAGGAGATGCCATCGTCCGATTGCGCGTAGTAGAGCGTTGGCCCTTCCACATTAGAGGACGGGTCTGGGGACCAAAAAAGGTGTACGCGCCCGGCTGTGCCAGCCTCTCCATCACCCGTCACAGCCAGGTGCGAGGGGCCAATCACCCGCCAGCCCGCCGCGCCGCCATCAAAGACCTCTACGGGGTCCCGCCACGTATTCCCACCATCCTCCGAGGAGGTCAGATAAATCCCGCGCCCTTCGTTGATGGGAATGGTATAGGCCACATACAGTACGCCCGAAGGTGTCCTGGCGATGGCCGGTAGCGTGGCGTTGGGCTGGACGGCAGGGAGCGCGCGCGGGGCAGACCAGGCGCCCGGTTGCCCCGCCGAATCTGCATTGACGCGGCTGTAATAGACCTGTCCATCAGTGCTATCCCAGACGGCGTGGATCGTATCGTCCGTCCCGTACGCGGTTGCCACATGGGAAGCAGTCGCGCCGGCGGGTGAGGAAAGCAGCTCCACGGCCCCCGTCCACCGGCCTTCCTGCGCCTGGGCATAACGGATCGAGGTCCCTCCGGGAACACTCCAAAAGGCGTGAAAACGTCCTGAAACGTCGTCTGCTGTCAGATTGACGGAACCGATCTGCTCAGGCGGCGTGCTGCCCGTTGCCAATACGTGCACCGCAGACCAGACAGGCCCTGACTGGAACCACTGTTCCAGTGGCGGGAGCTGGCGGCTGGTGACCCAGACATCGACCGGCGCGCTGCCGCTGCAACCGGCAACGAGCAGCCGCCAATCCGCCAGCCATTCCACCTGCAAGCATTGCAGCCGCACGGGACGGAACGTCTCTTGATTGGTGAACTCGGTCAGCACGTCCTGTGGTTGTTCCTCGCTCCAGAATGTGCCGTTCCAGGTGCGCAAGGTAACACCCTGGGCCGAGCCGGTGAATAGCAGGATCTGGTCCTCTGGCGCGTGCATCAGCTCCATGTGCGTGGGGCATCCGGGCACGGTCGCCAGCTTCTCGCGTTCAGACCAGGTGACGCCGCCATCGGTGGAGCGACGGAAATCCTGGCTGCAGGACTGGCCAGCGTGCATCACCTGCCACACTGCCAGCACATTCTGTCCGGTAGCCAGAACCTGGATGCGCGAGGGGCCTACGGCCTCAGGGTCGTCATCTTCCTGGCGGCTATCGATGACCTCCGGTTCGGTCCACGAAGCGCCGCCATCGGTAGAACGGGCCACAAACACCCTGTCCAGCGGGCGGTTGTCCCAGGCGACGATGACCGCAGGCGTTTCACCGTCGGCAGCGGCTGGCACTGTGGCCAGTCGCGTATGGGCTGTGGTGCTGTCAGCCGCGGCCAGATAGCGAGAGTGGCTGACGGCGACTGCCTCTTCAAAGTTGAGCTCCCCATCTTCCCCGATTCGTAAGGCAATGACGTAGACGCCCGCCGGCTGTTCGGCTGTCTCCGCGGGGCGGATAAAGCTGGCGTATAACAAGCCACCGTCGCTGATAACATCAAGACCCTGAGCGCTCTCAGCCAACTGCTGTCGTTGGCTCCAATCCTCGAAGTTGGCGAAATCACCATTGAGCACGCTGTGCCACAAGACGCGCTCTGCGTCGATCCAGAAGGCGTGAATACGACCATCCCCTGCTGACACAAGGTGCGGTGTGAAGAGCGGCGTTGGCGTATCGTCGCCGAGGTCGGGAAAGTAAACTCTGGTGCCAAAGGGCAACTCGACAAGCCGCGGCGCTCCCCAATTCTCGGCGTCGCCACGGACGTAGAGAAACTGCTGTAGGCCGCTCTCACTCCAGATGATGTGCGCTGTGCCATCAGCGCCCAGCACCAGGCGCGGTTCCAGAGTCTGACCAGAACGAGAAAGGTTAAGAGGGGGTGCCCACGGCTGTTGGACTTCCTCGGCACTTTCGCCTCCCTCTTCTGACTCTGCGGGCGGCGCTTCCGCGGCCGGCAAACAGGGCAGCATACTCGCGGGCGCCCAGCCGGCCTCGCCGCTGGCAATCTCACCATCGGAGCCTAGCAACGGCACCTGCGCCAGGTCACCGCGCACCTGAAGCTGTTCATTTTCGATCCACCCCTCCTCTCCTTCCGACACGGCAATGCGCCACCAGGGCAACTCCAGGTGACGGCCGATGACAGCGTACTCTGCGCCGGCAGGGACTGTGTTCAGAGTGGCGAAGTTGCTGCCTGGCCCAGAGCGTACAGGGGCCGAGTCGGCGATGATGACGGCAACAGGAGCAGCGCAGCTCTGGGCCGCCTCATCTTGTGCCAGCGCCGCGTCACCGAGAAAGATGGCGAGCAGTGCGGGCAGCAGCAAGAGCAGGCAGCGCAGGAGAGAATGTTTCAAGGATAGTCTATGGGTGACTGGCGAAGAAAAGTTCATCGTGGTGTTGTGTCGCGGGCCACGTCCGGAGCCTTACCCGAGACGCCTTCAAGCAGACGCGCCCAATCTTGTTGGGCCAGCGCCTGCGAGAGAGAATCGTAAATGGCAAACGAGAACTGCATCTGTTTCATGGCCGCCTGTTCCTGCTGCTGGCCCCGCCCGGTTCGCACCAGGATGCGCTGTGGCACCCCGGCGGCGGCCGCGGCCTGCAAATCGGTCAGCGCGTCGCCGATCATCAGCGAGCGGTTGAGGTCCAGCGAGAAATCGGCGGCGGCTTGCAGCAGCAGGCCCGGTTGTGGCTTACGGCAAACGCAGTCGTGCCAGGGCGCGTGGGGGCACATGTAGACGCCGTCGATGCGCCCTCCGGCGCGCTGAATCACCCCTACCAGCCGCTCATTAATCTCCTGCGCAGCCTCCAGTGAAATGAGCCGCCGGCCGACAACGGACTGGTTGGTGACGATGACGACCCGGACAGGCAGGTGGCTGATGGCAGCCAGGCGCTCCAGCACATCAGGATAGATGTCAACATCATCCCAACAGCGCACGTACCCGCTGCGGTTGTCGATAATCACGCCGTCGCGGTCCAGGAAAAGAGCGGCTTGAGTGGTGGCAAGTGGCGCCATGGCAAAGGGTCGTTAGGTAGTAACAGGGGCGCCGGTATCGGTCGTCCCCAATGGATCCTGGGGGGTCCCCGACCAGCTTAGATGTTGCAACCCGACGTCAAGGGCCGTCTTGAACGTTGAGGTGTCGCTGAAGAGCATCTTGAGATAAGTGAACATAGGCCCGGGGCGGAACGCCCACTCGCGGAAAGCACGCTGCTGCCAATAGAGCAGCCGTTCCGCGGGCAAGTCCGGGTAGTCCAGCACGGTGCCTTTGTCCATATCCACCTGCTCCCAGCGTGTGCCTTGCCGGAACCAGTTGTTCTCGACCACCTCAAAGAAGAAGGGCGTGCCGGGATAAGGCGCAGCGACGTGGAAGAGGGCGATGTCCAGTGGCAACTTCTTGGAGAAATCGATCGTCTCGCGGATCGTCTCCTCTGTTTCGCCGGGCAGACCAATGATGAAGTAACCCCAGTTTTTGATGCCCGCCTGCCGCGCCCAGACCAGCGCCCGCTCCGCCTTGTCGGGATAGGCGCCCTTGCGCGCGTGACGCAGAATCTGCTCGTTGCCGCTCTCGATGCCCCAAGAGATAAGCCAGTTACCGGCCTTAGCCATCAACTGCAGCATCTCCTCGTCCACGTAATCGACGCGGCTGTTGCAGGTCCAGCGCATATTCAGCTTTTCGGCAATCATCAGCTTGCACAGCTCCATGACCTGCTCGCGGCTGACGGTAAAGAGGTCGGCGTACATATGCACGTTCTTCAGGCCCAGCTTCTTGAGAATGAGCAGCTCTTCCATAATGTTCTCAGGGCTGCGCAGGCGCACGCTGTACTGGTAGCTGACATGCTTGATGCAGTAGGTGCAGCCGGCCGTGCAACCGCGGCTGGTGACAATGAAAGTAAAGGGGCCTTTGATGAGCGGCATGCGGTACTTTTGCCACGGCAGCAGATGGTGCAGAGGATGCGGCATCTGGTCCAGATCGCGGATGAAGGGGCGGGTGAAATTAATGCTCACTCCCTCATCGCTGCGCCAGGCCAGGCCTTTGATGCCCGCCATCCGCACCGCGCCGTTCTCGTCAAAGGCCGGCTTGTAGCTGGGGTCGTGCTCGGCAAACAGCTTCTCAATATGCGGCGGGCGGCGGTCAACCCGACCTTCTAGATGATCCATCAGGTCGCGGATGGTCAGGTCCGGCTCGCCCACGAGCACATAGTCCAGCGCCGGGTAAGCATTCAGCGTCTCGCGCGGAATGGGCGTGACGTGGGTGCCGAAGGCGATCGTCTTGGCCCCCCGCGCCCGCGCCAGGAAACAGCCGTACATATCGTTTTCCAGCGTCGGCGCGGTCACCTGCGTCATGTAATATTTGGGCTGGTGTTTATCAAGCAGGCGTGTGAATTCGGGCCAGCTCATGCGCTCGGCATTGGCGTCAACCACTTTGACGGTGTAGGTATCGTGCAGGAGAGCCGCCATCTGGGCCAGCGAGACCTGGGGCCACACCATATTTTCGCGCGTGCGTCGCCCCACGCGGTGCTGGGTGCGAATCCACAATTGCCCGTCGGGTGTGGGCGGGTTGACGAGCATAATATCAACAGCGTCCGGCCCCCGTCCGGCGCTGAGCAGCCCCTCGCGCACGATGTCATCGGCGTTGGGGAAGTCGGCCATACGGAGCTTGGGAATGCGGCGGGTCCCCAGATTTTGCCGCAGGGGATCAGGTGTAGCTTGGTCTGACATGGGAGTGTATCTCCTGAGTTGTAGAACCGGTCTTTTCCTCGGCAAGCAGATCTTTGGCAATGAGTCGCTCGCGCTGGCTCAGTTCGTCCAGAACGCGCAGGATGACCCAGAAGACGATGAGCTGAACGCCGACGATGGAGAACAGGGCGCTGCCGAGGAGGTAGAGCCAGAGTCGTTCGATGTCCCAACCACCAATGCCCAGCCACAGGGAGGCGACCCCGGTGGCAAGGCCGGTGATGAGCAGCGCCCCGCCTATCCACCAGAAATGACGGTCCAGGGGGAAAGGAAAGATGGGCCGCCCGAAGAGGCCCTGGCGCACCGGTCGCTTATAGAAAAGGGAAACCAGATAGTTGAAGGTGATGCCCAGAGCACAGAGGCTAATGCCCGCGACCCCGGCCAGTACACCGCCAAAGAGGCTGGCGACCTGCCAGGCTGAAAGGGTGGTGGAGCCTTGCAGGCGGGTGATAACCAGACCCAGGCCAGTGGCCAGAGCCACGATCACAAGCGCCACACCAATGGCGCCCAGAATGCGCACAGGGTTGTAGGTCAGGGCGGTCCAGATCATGGAGCGCAGGAAGATGGAGCCGTCGCGCACTACGCTAAGCTTGGATCGTCCCCGCCGTTCGCTGTAGGGAATGGGTACCTCGGCCACACGGATACCTTCGTGCAGGGCGCGGGTGCTCATGACAGGGGTCAGGTTAAGGCCGTCGGGCAGGGGATAGACGCGCTCCAGCACTTCGCGACGGAACACGCGCATGCCGCTGGCGCTGTCGCTGACGCGCATATGGGCCAACAGACTGAGCAGCGTGGCGAAGAATAGGTTGCCCGCTTTGCGCGTCAGCGGCATCTCGCTGTCTTCGCCGGCCATGCGCGAACCGATCACAAGGTCCATGCCGTTCAGCGCTTCAAGACAAAGGGTTGGGAAATATTCAGGGGGATAGGTGCCGTCAGCGTCGAGGAAGCCGATAAGCTCGCCCCGCGCCTGGGCAAAGCCGGTCTTCAGCGCCGCGCCATACCCTTTGTTCTCCTGGTGCTGGATGAGGCGCACGCCTTCAATAGCGCCGACAATCTGGACGGTGCGGTCGGCCGAGCCGTCATCAATAATGAGAAGCTCCAGGTCATCGACACCTACTTTCAACAGCTCGTCACGTATGGCAAGGACGCGCCGGGCAACACGGTCAATGCCGTCCTCTTCGTTATAAGCAGGGATAACGACCGATAGCGTTGTCATAATTACGCTTCTCCTTCAGCCTCTTTAATTGAGCTTCGAACAGCGGGGAAATCAGTAAGGAGGTACGCTCCGCCGTCCACAGTGGTTTACTGTGGTCCAGGCACATTAAGCGACCTCCGGAGCAGTGGCTACGACAGAGGACGATTGCAGGAGGTCTGACGACCAGTCAGGCTCGGATAGGACGACCGCGGCCCCGGGTACGGCGCGGCGGTCTTCCCTTTGCTTCCTGTTTTCTATTGGATACTTTTTCCAGGTCGGATGCGTCTACACGGAGACGCCGGGTGCGAGAGATAATCTCTAACAAGATATGTACGCGCCTGGCCGGCCCAGTAGGCCCTTCAAAGATTGCGATCATGTCGCGAAACGGCCCGTTCTTAATTCGAACCCGGTCGCCTCTTTCAAACTGGCTGTTCGGCTGTTGTTTGCGCATTTCAAGCGCCTCCAACTGCTGAGCAATTAACCGGATTAACTCCTCCCGAACGGGTACAGGCTCGTCGCCATAACTGACGATGTAGCGTACACCGGGCAATGTGCGCCAATGAGCCGGGTTGGTTGCGCCCAAATCCAGGCGCATAAACAGATAGCCGGGGAATAGGGGGATCCGTTTAGTTGGGGACGATTTGGAATTATTCTCGATTTCAGGGAGAAAGGTCTCGATTTCGTTATGTTCCAGACGCACCGCTACTTTTCGCTCACTATAGGGCTTCGTGTGGAGTGCAAACCACTTCTTCACGGGACACGCTCCTCCCTGGTTGCCCGCAGGTACCTTTCGGTTGGTCTATTCGCGTTTGGGACTACTGACCGATGGCAATAGCAAGATCAAGCCAATAGAATCAACGGTACTGCGGCAGGCTCGATAGAATGTCGAAAATTATCCAGGCTTTAACAATAGACTCTTGGGTAACGCTTTACTTTCCCACACAAGAAAAATCTTAGGAGGTTGATCTTTCGAATCTACTTACAGTCAGAAATAGAGAGATCTCCGCCGCCAAGAAGCGCAACCTGGCCCCCCAACCCTGTTTGCCGCCCCTTTGCCCCTCAGCTATCATCTTTTGCCAGATACCCACGCCTGATATAACGAGGAAACAGATGCCCACTATCTTTATCAAGAACGCCTCCATGCTCGTCACCATGCAAGATGAACAACAGAGCATTGCAGACGGCGCCCTTTATATAGAAGACAACGTCATCACCTGGACCGGCGCCACTGCCAGCGCGCCACCCGAATATGAAGAAGCAGACCGTGTCATCGATGCCAGCGGCATGGTCGTCCTGCCCGGCCTGGTCAACACCCACCACCACTTCTACCAGACGCTGACTCGCGTCATCGCTCCCAACGACAAGCTGTTCGAGTGGCTGACGACCCTCTACCCCATCTGGGCGCGCATGGATGGTGAGGCCGTCTACATCAGCGCCCTGACCGCTATGGCCGAGCTGATTCTGAGCGGCTGCACAACTGCCAGCGACCACCTCTACCTCTTTCCCAACGGCGCGAAGCTGGACGACGAAATTCGCGCTGCCCAGGAAATCGGCCTGCGCTTCCACGCCTCGCGCGGCTCCATGTCACTGGGCGAAAGTGAAGGTGGCCTGCCGCCTGACAGCGTCACCGAAGATGAGGAGGCTATTTTGCGCGACACGCGCCGCGTCATTGAGGAGTATCACGACGCTGAACGGTATGCCATGCAGCGCATCGTCGTCGCCCCCTGCTCCCCCTTCTCTGTGACGCCGGATCTGATGCGTGAGTCGGCCAAACTGGCCCGCAGCTACGGCGTGACCCTGCATACACATCTGGCCGAAACGAAAGACGAAGAGGAGTTTTGTCTGGAAGAGTTTGGCCACCGCCCCGCGGCCTATGCCGAAGAGCTGGAATGGGTCGGCGATGATGTCTGGTGGGCGCACAGCGTGCACGTGAACGAGGAAGAAGTGGCGCTGATGGCCCGCACAAACACCGGCGCCTGCCACTGCCCCAGCAGCAACATGCGCCTGGCCAGCGGCATCGCTCCCATACGCTCCATGCTGGACCAGGGCGTGCCCGTGGGCCTGGGCGTTGACGGCTCGGCCAGCAACGACAGCAGCCACCTGCTGGCAGAAGCACGCATGGCCATGCTCCTACAACGTGTGTTGGGCAACCCCGCCGGCCTCACCGGAGCCGAGGCGCTCTGGCTGGGCACCCGCGGCGGCGCGTCCGTGTTGCGCCGCGACGACATCGGCATGCTGGCTCCGAACATGGCCGCCGACGTCATCGCCATCGACCTCAACCGCCTGCCCTATGCCGGCGCCACCCACGACCCCATGAACGCCCTCGTCTTCTGCGCCCCACCTCAGGTGGACCTCTCTATCATCAATGGCAAGATCGTCGTCGAAGACGGAGAACTACGCACCATCGACCTCCCCCGCATAGTCGAGCGCCACAACCAGATAAGCCTGGAGATGATCAGGGGATAGCTTAGAGCTATCAGCTACCAGCTATCAGCCGTCAGCTGACCGCTGACACCTGATAGCTAACAAAAAAATTCGTAAAATTCGTGTAATTCGTGGCAAAAAATCCCCTACCACAACTCATCGCACCGTAGCTCCTCGCAGGCTATCAGCGTGCGCTTGAGCATTGGCAGCCAGACGTGCAGCAATGGCTCGTTGATGCCGTCGCGGCAGTATTCGGTTGCCACGTAGAGGCCCATAGGCACACAGACCCGGTAATCGTCGCAGAGTTGCTGCCATGAGTAGTTCTCAACGCCTCTGCGGCAAAGCTGCTCGTGATAGCGGCGCAGCAGCGGTAATTCCAACTCCCTGCGCGTCTCAGGCCGCCAGTCGAACAGGGTAGCATAGACCAGGTCGTAGACGCCCAGCCAACTGGTCAGGCTCCAGTTGAATGGCTGGCGGTCAATGATATAGAGCGGCCGGTCTCCCTGGCGTGGAACGAGAACATTGTGCGGCCCTGCGTCGCCGTGAATCAGCGTGAAGCCACTTTCCCCCTCTGCAGCACGTTGCACAAGCGCCTGTGGGTGCCGGGCATAGATGGTCTGGATCAACTGTGGCCAGTGCGCTTCCAGCTCGCCCGCAAAGCGCTGCAAAATGTGCTCCACACCCGGTTCCGCTATTTCCACAAATCGCCTGATGTGCGCCGCGTCATGCACCGGCATTCCCGCCTGCGCCAGCTGTGCCCGGCCCCACCACCGCGCGTGCATCGCCGCCAGCCCATCGGCCAGCGCCAGCACATAGCCCAGGGTTGGCGCCTTCTTCCAGCCGACGTCATGCGTTTCCGAAACGTCATCCAGCAACAAATGGTAGCGTTGTTCCGCCTGCGAAAAGTGCGCGTGGTAACAGTGCAGCAGCGGCGCACCTTCGACGTCTACGTAGTCCCGCGTGTAATACGTCACCTCCGAGTCGCCGAAAGATTCGCCGTCCAGGTCCGTATTGACCATCTTCAAGAACAAACGGCGCGGCAACGCCCCCTGCGCATCCTCGCTGTAGCGAAGGGTGAGGGTGGCGTTTGCCGACCAATTACCGCTGTCGTTTTCACTTTCTACGGTGGTTACTCTGCCCGCTCTCAAAGCGCCGTCTGTGGCCAGAACTGTGGTCAGCCATTCAGCGGTCACCTGCTCGGAGGAGCTTATGACCTTATCGATGGCGTTCATACTTGCATCCTCTGATAGAAGGCGGCCGCCATGCTTCTGGCGCCCCCTTGCTCATTTTTGCCGGCTATCCAGCCCCTATTATATACTGAGCAAGGATGCCAGTAACGCGCTCCGTCACTTGAAGTTCTGAGCTAAGTAGAAAACCGACAGGATAAGAAGATGAACTACTATGCGCTGATCTACACGCTAATCGACGACTACCTGCCCCAACGCGAGCCTTACCGGCCGCAACACCTGCAACTGGC
>CAZRTM010000106.1:0-13944 GCA_964602995.1 uncultured Ardenticatenaceae bacterium | reverse complement strand
CCTTTGTCGGGCTGATAGTTATTTGCAGTTTATCGTTCCTCAGGTACACTTTCCTTGTGACGGAAAGAGGTATTCCGCGCATGCGCGTCCAGCTGCTGGTTCTGACCATCAGCCGTTTCCTCCTAAACAGCGCGCTGCGCATGACGTATCCATTTTTGCCTGCCATAGCCAGAGGATTAGGAGTAACACTGGGGGCCGTATCCCGGTTAGTCGCTCTGCGCAATCTGGCAGGCTTTCTCAGCCCCGTGTTCAGCCCACTCTCTGAACGATTCGGACGGCGCATTATCCTCGTCGCCTCCGTTGTCCTCTTCAGCCTGGGCTGCATCATTGTGGGGCTTTGGCCTGGCTACTGGCCGCTGGCCATCTCACTGATCGCCGTTGGTGTGGCCAAGGTAGTCTATGACCCCGTGATGCAGTCCTATCTGGGCGATGTGGTTGCCTATGAGGACCGTGGCAAAGCGATTGCGATTACAGAGTTTGCTTGGGCCGGCGCCCTCCTGGTCAGCGCACCCCTCATCGGCGTGCTCATTTCTCGCCAGAGTTGGCACGCGCCATTCCTGTGGCTGGGGCTATTTGGCCTGGCCAGCGCCGTTCTGCTCTGGCGCTGGTTGCCACCGGGCTATGTCACCGCCACCCGCGCGGCCTCATTGGGCGCCATGCTGCAGGTTGTGCGCCAACACCCCGTCGTCTGGGCTGTGGCTCTCTACGCCTTCCTCACACTCACTGCCAACGAGATGCTATTCATTATGTATGGTGAGTGGATGGAGGAGAGTTTCGGGCTGAAACTCGCAGCGCTGGGCCTGGCCAGCGGCGTCATCGGCGGCGCAGAAGTCGTCGGTGACCTGCTCGCTGCCTGGACCGTTGACCGTTTTGGTAAGCGCCCGGTTGTCATCATCTCAGGCTTGTTCTCCGCTCTCTTTTACCTGCTCATTCCCTACACCAGCTTCAGCCTCGTTGCGGCCCTGCTCACCCTTTTTGGCGTCTTTCTCGCCTTTGAGCTAACCTACGTTGCCGCCCTGCCCTTGCTTACCGAGGTGGTGCCCACGGCACGCAGTGTGGTTCTCTCTGTCAACCTGGCTACCGGCAGCCTGGGCCGCGTCGTCGGCGCCTTACTGGGTCCGTTGGTCTGGAGTCAGGCTGGTATCGCCGGCAACACTGTCATCAGTACGGTGCTGGCCCTTGCTTCCATCCTGGTCCTGGGTTTGTGGGTGCGCGAATTATCCGGCTCACCCATGCCAACTGCCAGTCAATCGCAGTAAGCACAACCTACAAGGAGTGCGAGATGGAGTTTCTTGATCCGAGCGTAATAGGGAATCTGCCTCTCCTCATCGGGCTGGGCGTGGTGCTGCTCGTAGTCCTCCTGGTTTTGCAGATGATGTTCAAATTGACCAGGACGCTTTTCCGTGTGGGCTGCGGCCTGATCATCTTCATTGTTCTGGCGGCGGCGGTGCTCCTCTATACTCGCTGAGTGGTGTAGGACAAATTTGCAAATTTGTCCCAGGCACAAGCACAAGTCTGGACAAAGAACCCTATAACGAATAGTTAACTTAACCTGTGCTATTCTGTACTCTGAGCTGAGTTCTCGCTCAATTTCTATCGCTATCCCATTCGTTATTCGTTAGAGGAGGCGTAACCATTGAGTACGGAAGAACACGGTGTTCCCCAGCCACCGGACATCGAGAAACGGTGGGTGTTTCGCACGGTGCAGAAACTCGGCGTTCCCCTCATTGTCCTGATTCCGCTGCTGGCCCTCTTTGGGCTGTTTGGTGAAAGCTCCCGCACAGTGTCCGCCAGCGGCGCCGCGCCGGCCCTGGAAATCACTTATCCCACCCGCTTGCGCTACAATATGACCAGTCCGCTGGTCGTCTCCGTCGCAAATATCTCCTCCCAACCGGCGCCAACCCTGACCGTTTCCTTTGATGCCGGCTACATCGGCACTTTTTCTGATGTTTCCTTCACTCCCTCTGTCAGCGAGATAACAGAAGAGGCCTATCTGGTGCACCTGAACAATGTTCCGGCCGGCGAGACGCGCCAGGTGGTGGTCGATGTGCATGCCGCACAGTACTGGGCACATAGCGGCGCAGTCACTGCCTCCCTGGGACCAGAGCAGCCGCCCGCTGTTGGGCTGGAGCTAAGCACCTTTGTGTTCCCCTGATGCCCGCAGACAAAGTGTTGGCAGGCAGAGTTGAAAAAACTCTACTGCCACTCCTGTAGGATAAAGCAATGGAAACTGTAATACGTGTCACGCTCTTTTATGTCCTCATCTTGTTGGGCCTGCGCGTTCTCGGCAAACGGGAATTTTCTCAGCTTTCACCCTTAGAGCTGGTCACCCTGCTCCTCATTCCTGAGCTGGTTTCACAGGCGCTGGGTCGTGAGGATTTCTCCTTCACCAACGGCATCATTGGCATTGCCACCGTTTTTACGCTCGTCTTCATCTCCTCACTGCTCCAACACCACAGCCAGGCCTTCTCCAAAGTGGTCAGCAGCTCGCCCGCGGTGCTGGTCGCCGATGGTCAGTTCATCGAAGAAAACATGAACAAGGAGCGCGTTGGCCCGCCCGAAATCTTCTCCGAGATGCACAAGGCCGGCCTTTTCGAGCTGGCGCAGGTGCGGTGGGCCATACTGGAATCGGATGGCCGCATCGCCATCATTCCCGTGAACCGCGAGGAGATGGTCTCGCCCAAAAAGGTAGAGGAGCAGGCGCTTCAATAGCCTCCTCGCCAATTATGAATAGGTCAGATGCCTTATTGCACCTGCTATTCCCCCGGGTATAATCTTGTCTCACGTTATGTTTGATTGTATCTCAGGGAATTAGAGTCACCTATGCACCGTCGCCTTGCCACCCTTGCGGTGTGCCTCCTCTTGCTGCTCGTTGTTGCGTGCAACGATTCGCCGGAAGATGATCCGGCCGCTTCGGGCAACGACGGAGCGCCCGCTGCCACAGGCGAAGCGCCTCAGGATTCTGGAAGCGATTTGCCCGCGCCAGGGATAGAGTCCAATGCCGCCCCTACGCCCATTCCGGCCTCCCCCACGCCGACAGAGCCGCTGGCGGCGGAGGTCAACGGCGAGCCAATCACCCTGGCCACCTTTGAAGAAGCGCTGGCCCGCCAACAGCAAGGGCAAAGCGCCATCCTCGAAGAGGAAGGCGGGACGCCAGTTAACCAGGAAACTCAGGTGCTGGATATGCTCATCGAGCGCGCGCTCATCGAGCAGGCCGCCGCGGCCAATGGCATCACCGTGACGCAGGAAATGGTTGGCCAACAGCTCTCCGAACTGCGCCAGATGGCCCAGGAAACCGGCGGGGAAGGCAGCTTCGAAGCCTGGCTGCAGGCCAATCAATGGACTGAAGAGTCGTTCCGCGAGGCGTTGGCTTACGAGATGCTGACCGAGCGCGTTTCGACCTTTGTCACCACCGACGTACCTGAGACGGCGCCACAGGTGCGTGCCCGTTATATTCAGGTTGATGATCCGGCGCTGGCCCAGACGCTGCTCGATCAGGTGAACAACGGCGCCGATTTTGCGGCCCTGGCTCGCGACCATTCGCTAGACCGGGCCACAGCGCAAGACGGCGGCGACCTGGGTTACTTCGCGGAGGGGACCTTACTCGTGCCAGAGTTAGAGCAGGCTGCGTTTAGCCTGCAGCCTGGTGAGGTCAGCGAGGTCATTACGGCGTCGACGCCCGATGGCGGGCAGACCGTTTACTACCTGGTGCAGGTGGTTGACGTTGATATGGAGCGCCCTCTGGGTCCCGATCAACGCGCAGCGCTATTACAAGAGCGTTTTGAAGCCTGGCTGGCGGACCAGTGGTCGCAAGCAGAGATTGTCCGCCATATCGACACCGGGGCTTAATCTTTACCGTTTGGAGGGGCAAAATGACAAGTAGAACGGCCGGCAGACGCAATGCGTCTTGCGCCGGCGCACTGTTGAATATCATTTCCCTGTTGATTGTCATCGTCATCTTGTTGGTCGTTGCCGGCGTCGTCGCCGCCCTGGCGCAGCCAGATCTGGTCGCACCTGTGACTGCCCTGTTGGGTCGCGGGCCAGGAGGTGAGGAGCCTGTGCCAACGCCAACCATGGCCGTGGCTGCCGAACTGCCCACGCTGACCCACACCCCTCCCGTGCCGGATCTGGCCCCCACGTGGACGCCCCAAAGCCCGCATGCGACGGTGGAACCGACCGCCACCAACACCAGAAGCCCTCGCGAAACGCCCACCATCACGCCCACCTTCCCGCCGCCCACCAACACACCAACTGAGACACCCACGCCAACCCCGACAGAAACTCCCGGCCCTTCACCCACGCCAACCAATACGCGGGCGCCTTATCAGTTCACAAAAGATGAAATGAGCCCCGTGTATTTGCGGAACCATGCCAATACCGCCGAGTGCAACTGGTTAGGCATCGCCGGAGATGTTCGGGACCTGCAAGGTAACCCCGTCCCCACCGGCCAGTACCGCGTCCATGTCTGGGGCAGCGGCATCAACGAGCGCGTCCCCGTCGGTGGCGCCCCAGCCTACAGTGAGTCCGGCTACGAGCAGTTCGTCTTCGACGCCCCCGTCATCCGCGATTACAATATTCAGCTAGAAACAAGCAACGGCAGCGTCGTCTCCCAGGTCTACGCCGTCCAAACCCGCGCCAGCTGCAACCAGAATTTGCTCATTTTTAACTTTGTGCAGAATCATTAGGAGAATTAGAGATTGGAGACTGGAGATTGGAGATTTTTGCCGCAGATGAACGCGGATGGACGCGGATGAGGTGGTTGGTTTGTTGCCTGTGACAAGCGCTACCGTCCACCGTCTACCGATTACTGATTACGGCCTACTGAATACTGAACACTGACTTACCGATTACCGCTTACCGTCCACCGATTACTGATTACTCCCTCCGCGCCACTCCGTGTCCCGCCGTTAATCTCTAATCTCCAATCTCCAATCTCCACCCCCATGACCCTCTACCTAGTCGGCACCCCCATCGGTAACATGGAAGACATCACCCTTCGTGCCCTGCGCACGTTGCGGGAGGTTAGTTTGATCGCGGCCGAGGATACGCGCACGACGGGGCGCTTGTTGCAGCATCATGGCATTGAAACGCCGCTGGTGAGCTTCCATGAGTACAGTGGGGAGGGGCGCATTGCCGAGCTGGTGGAGCGGCTGGCGACCGGCGACGTGGCTCTCGTCTCCGACGCCGGCATGCCCGGTCTCTCCGACCCCGGCTACCGGCTGGTGCAGGCCGCTCTGGAGGCGGGCATTACGGTCAGCCCTATCCCTGGGCCGTCCGCTGCCGTTTCTGCGCTCATCAGCAGCGGGCTGCCCACCGACTCCTTTCTCTTTCTCGGCTTTCTGCCACGGCAGAGCAAGGCGCGCCGCGATGCGCTGCAAGAAATAGCCACGTTGCCCCATACCATTGTGCTCTACGAGGCGCCCCACCGCCTGCGCGCGCTGCTGGAGGATATCCAGGCTGTGCTGGGTGAGCGCCAACTGGTTGTGGCCCGCGAGCTGACCAAGCTCTACGAAGAGATCTGGCGCGGCACGCCCAGCGCCGCCCTGGAGCACTTTACCGAAGGCGCCATTCGCGGCGAAATCACGCTGGTCATCGCCGGGGCCAACCCTGAAGAGCTGGTCTGGGATGAAGCCGCCGTGCGCCGGGCCATGGACGAACAACTGGCCCAGGGCCTGCGCCGCAAAGAAGCCGCCGCCATCGTTGCCCAACGCTCCGGCTGGCGCCCCCGGGATGTTTACGACCTCTCTATTGGGAAGTGAATTGGAGATTGGAGATTGGAGGTTGGAGATTGGAGATTGGAGGTTGGAGATTGGAGATTGGAGATTTTTGCCGCAGATGAACGCAGATGAACGCAGATGATTGTTGTTGGTCTGTAGTTGGTGCTTTAGCGCCTTGCCGTCCACCGATTACCGATTACGGTTCACCGTCCACCGATTACTGAATACTGTATACTGATTACTCCCTCCGCGGCCCTCCGTCTTCCTCCGCGCACCTCCGTGTCCCGCCGTTAATCTCCAATCTCTAATCCCCACTCCCCAACACCAACTCAAACCTCCCCGCCCTTCCAAAATAACTACTGACGACAAGCTGCCATGTGCCCGGCTGGTCCAGCACGAAGAGCGGCAGTTGTTCCGGCTGGCCCATCATCGTTTCGTTGACCGTGAGCAGCACATTGCCGGCAGGGTCGCGCAGTGTGATGAGCAGGTCGCTGTCGTCGAGCGGAGTCAGCTCCGCCGCAATCACCTCCCCTTCCGCGCCCTGGAACGGCAGCACCAGCGGCGTCTGGGCCGGCAGGGCGTGCGTGACCGTCTGCCCATAGGACAACGCCGCTGTCTGGCGCATCAGCCGGTTGCCCTCATGCGCCAGCGCAATTTCATAGCTGCCCGGCCGGCCCGAGAAGTCCCGCACCAGGATGATGTGCTCACCTGTGCTGCGCAGCGTGTACCTGATTGCCTCCCCCTGGCCCGCTGGCTCTTCATCACTGCTCGCCAGCCGCTCCACATTGGGGTTCAGCAACCACAGCTCCAGGTCCAGATTCTGTTGCAACGGCTCTACCGTAATCTGCACCTCGTCCCCCGCCAGCGCCTGGAAGAACCAGGCGTGTACCTCATTGCTCTGTAACATCTCCTGCCCCGGCTGCCCAAAGCGCAGGTCCCCGGCGTCGTGGAAATTTTCCGTCGGCTCCTCTCCCTCGCTAATCGCAAGCAGGTACGGCCCGCCCACCTGGCCGAACTCATAGATGCGCACCGTATACTCGCCCGTGATGGGCAACGTCAGGTTCGAAATCACCTCCGCGTCGCCGCTGAAGCCCTCGTCCAGGCTGATGAGCGGCTCATTGGTCGGTGAAATCAGCTCCAGAATGACATCAAGCTGCTCCGTCTCCGGTAGCAGGACAATGTTCACCACCTGCCTGGCGCTGCCGGAGAACGTCCAGCGTTGCATGCCGCCTGCGGGCAGACTGCTCTCTAGCACCTCGCCGAGGCTCGCTGCTCCGCCCTGCTCAAACTGCGGTTGCGAGCTAACCGTCAGCGCCGCCCGGTAAAGCCCCCCTTGCTCCTGGAACTCGCCCACCAGCAACAGATAGCGCCCCTGTTCCTCCAGCAACAGGTCGGTTACCGTCTCCCGCTCCCCGCTATAGCCGTTGTCCACCATGCGCACCGTTCTGCCAGATGGCGCAATCAGCGTGAAGTTCAGGTCCAGGCTGTTTTGCACCGGCCCCACCTGCAACGTGGCAAAGCTGCCGCCGTTGGCGTCAAAAATCCAGACATCCAGATGCCCACTGTTGAGCCGCGACTCCCGCGGTTGCCCCGACAGCAACCGGCCCTGCATCAGCGCCGGTTGCTGCAATCCTCCCAGGCCGGGCGGCAGCTCTGGCGTTTCCGTGGAGGCTGGCGGCCCGGCCGGCGCCGGCGTCATTGTGGCTGTCACCGTTGCCGTTATGGTGGGCGACATTGTCATCGGCGGCAGCGGCGTGCGGCTGGCCCTGACACCCCTGGTAACTGTTGGTTGCATCGTATGCGACGGGACCGTTGCCTCCTCTTCCGGGTTAGGCGGCTGGCAGGCCACCATAACGCTGACGAACAGGCCCACGACCAGATACCGTTTCTTCATTTGAGTCCCTCCAATCCGGGGCTGGTCGCCAGACGGTCGCAAGGCAGCCGCCATCCAACCCGCTCCACTCATTGCTCAAACGCGCGCCCAGGCACACACGGGCCTGGCCCAGGCGCAACCAAAGCGAATGCCAACCGGCGTGCGGCGGCGTTCGTTCTGTGCTATTTGGCTAGATACGAAGCGGTAGACACTTGCTGGCGAGCAGACCGGCGCAGGTCCTGGGTAGGTCCAGGCCTGGAGTGGTTCTCAAGGGCGTAGTTCGCCTGCCGGTCTGTAAGCCAGTGCTAGGGGGTTGGCGTTCCCGAATCGGGCGCCGAACCGGACGCCGAATCGGGCACACGCCAATCGTTGCCGAGGATGACCAACACGTCATACGTTTCAGATGTCCTGGTGCTGTAGCTAATATTAAGTGGAGGGACGCCCATTAGCTGCGCCAGGTAACGTGTGGTGTTGGGGTGCGAGCCAAAATCCAGGATTTGTGTGGTTGCATACGTGGCAGAATCGGCATTGCCGATGTCCACGATTTGCAGCCCGAAGTCGTCCAGATAGTCCTGGGTCTGGCCGGCAAGTCCGAAAACAGAGGTGCCATTGTGAATCACAATGCGGGCATTTTCCTCACGCATCATCTGAGGAAGGTTTTCGATGATCGGAGTGGGAATAGCAGGGGGCGCAAACAACTGGTCTCGCAGAACGCGAATGGCGTCGCGGTCAGGTACTAATACCTGCTGGCCGGCCGGTGTGGTTTCGTTATAGACATAATTATAGTCTATCACTTCCATCCGGATGCTCTCGCGCGGGATATCCTGTGCCAGCAATCCCAACTGCAGCGCCTCTTCCAGGGTGAGATTCGTATCCACATTATCCTGGAACGATTGCCACAGCTCCGGGGCCTGCACAATGAGGCGCGGAACCATATTCAGCCGCAGGACCTTGTCCCGCACAGCCATGACCACCTTTTGCTGGCGCGCTGCCCGGTCTACATCACCACCGGCGGTGGCACGGGTTCGCGCAAACTTTAGAGCCTGCTCTCCGTTCAATTCGTGTTCCCCAGCGTTAAGATAAAAAGGATCATACCCGTAGCAATTATCGGGATAGGTGGGATCACTAATGTCTTCGGATGCCTCGACGGTAATTCCCCCAAGCAGGTCTACAAACTCAGTGAATGCTTTGAAATTGACAGCCGCATAGTAGTGGATCGGGACGCCAAGCGTAGCCTCGACTGTTTCCACAGCCAGGGCCGCCCCGCCGCCCGGATAATCATATACCTCGCCGTTAAAATAAGCCTGATTGATGCGGTCCACGCCAAAGCCCGGAATCTCCACCCACATATCGCGCGGCAACGACAGCGCCGCCGCCGACTTGCCAACCGGGTCCATTGTCAGCACCATCATGCTGTCGGTGTGTGTAGGCCCTTCCTCCTCGCAGCGCAGGTCAATGCCCAACAAGAGCAATGATACTCGTTCCTTGCCACTCCAGGGCTGCAACGAATCGGGTGAAAGCGCTGCTGGTCGTTCCCCGCTTCCCCCTTCCACCGTAACCAGCGGGTCGTCCAGGTTCCAGGCATTAGACCCTGGCTCCTCTTCACCCGCCTCCGCCAGATTTGGTGCAGGCCCCGAAGCGTCCAGCGCAGAAGCCATGTCCCGTATAGTGCGAAATAGCCAGACAGAGCTGGCTATAACAGCAATCACGGTCACTATGCCAATAAGCGCCACCGCCCACAAGGGAAGACGAATTCTGGGAGGTGTCCGACGATTTCTGGATTTGCTACTCATAGAAACGCTATCTTGTTCCTCAGAATGTGGTGCATTATAGCATGGGAAGATGTGAGCGCAACGAGCCGTTAGCTGTGAGCGCGCTGAGACGACAGATATGACCGCGGTGAGGCCAAACATGCTTTTTCTGCCAAATGTGCTATCCTATCTAATGAATGCCACCTTGGGATGACCCGGCAGTCTGCCGCAATGAAGGAAATCGGCTATCAAATCAGGGAAGCTTAAAACCCGCAAGCCCAAGCTCCAGGAAAATAACAACACAAGAAAGACGAGAAAGACGGTACATCGGTATTGTCTTAACTTGTGTCTTTTGCGTCATCCTGAACCGACTTCGTTTTATTCAACTATAGAGGAGGTTTTTGTGATTCACAAACGATTGTCACTCCCTGGCCTATTGGCATTGTTACTAACGTTGAGTGTGTGGCTGATCGGCCCGACACAGTTGCAAGCAGAATCGCAGGCGCTATCGCCAATCGATAGCAGCCCGGGCGGCCCCCTTCCCGAAGCCGCGGGTATCGAGGTTGACCCTGCTGAATTTGTGGTCACCCGGCCTGTTGGCACAGTAAGGACCTATTCGTTCGCCATTAACAATTCCGGCACGTCCGATCTGGTCTGGACCATAGACGAAGAGCCAGCCGTGGCGCCGGCGCTACCAGGCGCTTTGCCCGAAGGCGCTTTGCCCCTAAGCAGCGCCTCGCCAGCAGACAACACCTGGGTTCCTGAAGTTGTGACCTCTGCCTCGCAATGCGCCCAATACGAGAACTATGCGGGCGCAGAACCGGCTGGCTACGCGGACTATTGCACGGTGAGCACTGCGCCGCCGAGGCTTGAAAGTGTGTCCGCTCCACAAGGCCCCACAGATATCGCCTATGCCCATGACATTTCGTACATTACCGACAACTTTGTCTCCTTCACGCTCGACGACTTCCCAGGACAAACGGTCTTAGGACAAAATAATATGGCCCTTTTTGGGTATGCCTTTGACCGCAGCGGCACAATTTTGTATGCCCTGGACAACACTGGGAAGCAACTGGGCGTTGTGGACACGACCGATGGCACGTTTACACCTATCGGCCCCAGCACACCGCTGGACGGCCACACGTTGAGTGGTATCTCCATTCATCCAGTGACGGGAGAGGCCTATGTTTCCACCACCAATAACATAATCTCCGCGTTGTACACGATCGATCTGACAACCGGAGAGTTGACCCTTATCGACACCATACCAGAACTCCCCTTGTTGATAGAAATCAGCTTTAGTCCGGAAGGGGTGTTATATGGACACGATATCGGTGAAGATGCGATCTACATCATTGACACGGAAACCCTGGATGTCACCGAGGTTGGCCCCACCGGCTACTTCGCCAACTTCGCCCAGGGGATGGACTTTGACTGGTCTGATGGCACCCTGTACATTTTCCTGTACATGGGCAGTGGGGCCAATGTATTTGGCACCGTTGACCTCGATACCGGCGCCGTGACGCCGCTGGATGTTGATGATCCAGAGGGTGAGTTCGAAGGAGCAATCCCCAACAAGATGCCCTGCTCGCTACCGTCAGACATCCCCTGGGTCAGCGTCAGCCCCGAAAGTGGGACAACGGCCCCAGGAAGCAGCAGCGAGGTATTGGTAACATTCGACACCACCGGCCTGATACCCGGCAACACCTACACCGGCTCGCTGTGCATCGACAGCAACGATCCGGATGCACCCTGGACTGAGCTGCCGTTGAGCCTGACGGTGGATGTACATTTTTATCACTACTTACCGGTCCTTGTGAATCCCTAAACTGGCCTAAACCAGCCTGTTATTCGAAGGCTATCGCATACTCAATCCTCCCATTGGCATGCCCGGCCCACGCCAGGGCACAACCAATGGGAGGGAGTATGCGATAGCCCTGCCCCGCTCAACTGCTTCTTGACAAGGCTCCAACCGCGTCTATAATCAACAATAGTCAACATATCAGACCAAAACGTTGACCGGGACGAGTAACCACCGCACCGTCACAGAGAGCGAAGGTCACTGGGCTGAAAGCCTTCGCGACATGGACGGTGGCCAAAACCACCCGGGAGTGATTTTCTGAACGTGCAACGCCACTACTAAGAAAATCCGGCCGGCACCGTTAACAGCCACAACGAGGACTTTCAGGCGCCCATTGCCCTGGAAGTTGAAGTTGGGTGGAACCGCGACGCCATCGCCCCGACAGGGTGGTGGCGTTTTTTAATTGGAGACTGGAGATTAGAGATTGGAGATTGGAGACTGGAGATTTCGCCGCAGATGAACGCAGATGAACGCAGATAATTGTTATTGGTTTATAGTGGGCGCTTTGGCGCCTTTACGCCTCGAGTACGAGGCGCACTGAAGAGCCTACTACGAACCCCCCAAAAAAATCTGCGTCTATCCGCGTCCATCTGCGGCAAAAAATCAATCTCTAATCTCCAGTCTCCAATCTCCAATTCTCCACCAGGAGTAACAATGGCAAACGAAAACAACATACCATACGAAGAGTCAGACCTGTACCGCATCCGCCATTCGGCCGCGCATGTGATGGCTGAGGCGGTGTTAGAGCTTTACCCTGAGGCCAAGCTGGCCATTGGCCCGCCCATTGACGACGGCTTCTATTACGACTTCGACCTGGGCAAGGACGAAGATGGCAAGCCTATTACCTTCTCCCCCGAAGATTTGGAGGAGATTGAAAAGCGCATGAAGGCGTTGCTCAAGAAGAACGCCCCCTTCCAGCAATCGTCCATGCCGGTTGAGGAAGCGCTGCAGTTCTTCAGCGACCAGCCCTATAAGCTGGAGCTGGTGCGCGATCTGGCCGCAGGCAAGGTAGACGACATGGGCCGCCCCATCGCCGAGCCGGTGCAGGAAGTGGGCATCTACCGGCACCGCGACTTTGTGGACCTCTGCCGCGGGCCGCACGTCCAATATACCAGCCAGGTGCGCCACAACGCCGTGAAGCTGCTGCGTACCAGCGGCGCTTACTGGCGCGGCGACGAAAACCGGCCCCAGCTACAACGCATCTACGGCACGGCCTGGCATACGAAAGAGGAGCTGGCCGACTATCTGGAGCGCCTGGAAGAAGCGCGTGAGCGGGACCACCGCCGCCTGGGCAAGCAGTTGGGCCTGTTCCATATTTCGCCCCTGGTCGGCTCCGGCCTGCCCCTGTGGCTGCCCAAGGGCACCATCCTGCGCGAAACGCTGGAAGACTTCTTGCGCCAGGCGCAGGTGGAGCGCGGCTACCAGCCGGTCATCACGCCGCACATCGCCAAAATTGACCTCTACATCACCAGCGGGCACTATCCCTACTACAAGGATAGCCAGTACGCGCCTATTGACGTCGACGGCGACCGCTTCTTGCTGCGGCCCATGAACTGCCCGCACCACATCGAAATCTACCGCAGCGAGCCGCGTAGCTACCGCGACCTGCCGCTGCGTCTGGCCGAATTTGGCACGGTCTATCGCTATGAACAAAGCGGCGAACTGACGGGTCTGACGCGCGTGCGCGGCTTCACGGTAGACGACTCCCACCTCTTCGTCACGCCCGAGCAGCTTGAAGAGGAGTTCATCCGCGTCGTGGAGCTAATCCAATACGTCTTCAACGCGATGGGCTTCGACGATTTCCGCGCGCGGCTAGGTACCAATGACCCCGAGAGCGACAAGTACGCTGGTGAGCCGGAAATGTGGGAGCGTGGTATCGCAGCGATCAGAAACGCCGCCGACCGCCTGGGCATGAGCTACTCGGTGGAGGAAGGCGAGGCGGCTTTTTACGGCCCTAAGCTGGACTTCATCTTCCGCGACGTGCTCAAGCGGGAATGGCAACTGGGCACGGTGCAGGTTGACTTCCTGCTGCCCGAGCGCTTCGAGCTGGAATACACAGGTCCTGATGGCGAGAAGCACCGCCCGGTCATGATTCACCGCGCCCCGTTCGGCAGCATGGAGCGCTTCGTGGGCATCCTCATCGAACATTTCAACGGCGCTTTTCCCGTCTGGCTCGCGCCCGTGCAGGCCATGCTCATCCCCATCACCGACCGCCACGTGCCCTACGCGCGCGAGGTGGCGGACCGGCTGAAGAAAGCGGGGCTGCGCGTGGAAGTGGACGACAGCGGCAACCGCATGAACGCCAAAATCCGCGACGCCCAACTGCAGAAGATCCCCTATATGCTGGTCATTGGCGACCGCGAGCAAGAAGCAGGCGCCGTTGCCGTCCGCACACGCACAGAAGAAGACCGCGGCGCCATGTCCGTGGACGACTTCCTGGAACACGCCCTGCACATAGTCAATACTCGCTCAATGGAGCTGTGATGGGGAGATTGGAGATTGGAGACTGGAGATTAGAGATTGTTTTTGCCGCAGATGTCCCGGCGCGGGTGCTCCGACGCGGGGACGCGGATGAACGCAGATGGGAGGTTGTACGAGGCGTTGCCGACCACGGTCTACCGTCTACGGCCCACCACTTCTAACCAACTGAATACTGACTTACCGATTACTGATTACTGCCTCCGTGTCACTTAGTGCTCTGTTAAGTTGGTTTTTGTATGGCTCGGGCCGGTCTCCTGACCG
>CAZRTM010000105.1:11869-14326 GCA_964602995.1 uncultured Ardenticatenaceae bacterium | reverse complement strand
AGTAATCGGTATTCAGTGGACGGTAATCAGTAAGTCGGTATTCAGTATTCAGTGGGCGATAGGCCATGAACGGCGGGGCGCTAAAGCACCTACTACACACCATCTGCGTCTATCCGCGTCCATCTGCGGCAAAATCTCCAATCTCCAATCTCCAATCTCCAATCTCCAGTCTCCAATCTCCAATCACAAAAACTGCCCCCCATCCAACTTCACCACCGCCCCCGTCATGAAATCTTCGCGCAGCAGGTGCAGAATGGTGCGGGTGACGGCGGCGGCGCTGCCGGGGTAGCGTAGGGGGACAAGTTCCTGGGCCAGCTTTTCCAGATAGACCTCGTCCTTGCCCGGCGGCGGCAAAATGGCGCCCAGGGCTACGGCGTTGACGCGGATGCGCGGGGCGAGGTCCAGCGCCAGCGTCTCCGTCATCGTCACCAGCGCCGATTTAGTCAGGCGATAGGCGAAATGGTCCGGGGCAGGGCGGAAGACGCGGGCGTCGGTGATGTTGACAATCTGCCCTTGCCCGTCCGGCGGCACCTGCGCTGCAAACGCCTTGCTCAGCAAAAACGGCGCGCGCAGGTTAATAGCGAACTGGGCATCCCACTCTTGTAGCGAGGTCCCCGCCAGCCCGCCTTCCAGAAAAATCGCGGCGTTGTTCACCAGGATATCAACGCGGCCCAGGGCCTCGACCGCCGCCGGAATCACGCCCTGCGCTGCTTCCGCCTTGGCCAGATCGGCGCAATGAATGGCGGCGCGTACGCCTTGCGCTTCCACCTCTTCTTTCGCCTTGCGCGCCGGTTCCTCAGAGCGCCCATAATGAATGAAAACGTCACACCCCGCCTCAGCCAAAGCCAGCGTAATCGCTCGGCCCAGCCGCACAGCCCCTCCCGTCACCACCGCAACTTTGCCACTTAATTGTGAGGCCAACGTCATTCCTCCTCATCAGAGACCTCCTTGGAGACCTCCTCGGAGACCTCATCATCGCCCTCGCTGGAGACCCCTGTCTCAGCCTCCAAGGGCGCCTGCTCAGACCCCGCCCCCAGCAACCAGCTACTATCTAACCAACCACCACGCAACGCATGGCCCGTCAGCAGCAGCGCGGCCAGCGCCAGCACCAGCGTCGCGCCATAAAGGGCCGTTGGCGCTTCTCGCTCCTCAATAGTGACGCTTTCTGCCTCATCCGTCAATGAAATTACCTGCCCGTTGCGGTGGTTCAGCATAAATGAGCCATCGGTGCCCCGTTGCTGCAAATAGGGCAGAATGCGGCCCTGGTTGCGCAGCCGCAGGAACATCTGCTCTCCCATTTCCGATTCGAAGGTCAGGCCGTAGATGGCGCGGTTCAGCCCCGGCCGCCGTTCGTCCATCTGCACAATCGTGCCCGGGCTTTGCTCCACCGGCTGCGTCAGGCGCTGCGCCAGGACGAAAGCGCTGCCCAGCGCCACCAGCAGCATGGCGCCCAGAAAGAGAAGGAGGCCCGTACGCCATGCCCCACTGCTGTGTGCCACTGCTCTGGCCGCCGTCGTTGCACGCACGTCGTTCCGCTTACTGGGCCGGTTCCACATAGACGGCGAACGTCGGCAAATCCGTCGTGTAGCGCATGCGCAGGCGTGACCATTCGTAGCGGTCTGCGTGGCCATGCCACTTACCGCCGGCCGTGGTCACCGCGCCCCAATAATCCAGCTCCTCCAGCATGGCAATGGTGTCCTCGTCATAACGCCCGCCAGGATAGCAGAAGAAGCGCGGCGTATAACCGATGTGCGCCTCAATCGTCTGCTGCGAGCCTAACATCTCCCAGATAAGCGTGTCTCGCCCCTTGCCGCTGAGGTCGGGATGGGTCTTCGAGTGTGGCTCAATGCGCATACCCGCGGCGGCCATCTCCTCAATCATCTCCCAGGTCATGTAACCGGGCCGGTTGAGGTCCACAAATTCAGTAATTACAAAGAAGGTGCCCTTGAAGCCAAACTCCTTCAGAATGGGGAAGGCATACTGGTAATTGTCCAGATAGCCATCGTCAAACGTCAGAATAACCGGCTTTTCCGGCAACGTGCTCCGCGCCGTGGTTGCCAGCGCCAGGTCATAGAGGTCAACAGTCGTGAAGCCGTGGTCCGCCAGATATTGCATCTGCTCTCGGAACCGTTCAGGCGGCACGGAGAGGTCCACGCGATACTGGTCGGCATCCTCCGGCGGCTCGCTGATATAGTGGTACATCAGGATGGGCGCGCGCACCGTCAGGCTATAGCTGCCGATGGGTGTGGGTAGCGGCGGCGGCTTGGTCGCCGTCGGCGTCTCTGTGGGCGGCGGTGTGTTTGAAGGGGTGGGGCTGGGCCCGCTGGTCGCCGAAGCGGTCGCCGTGGCCGGCGGGGTGGGCGATGACGTGGAGGTGGAAACAATAGGAGGCGCCAGGGTGAAGGTGGGCGCCAGCGTCGCCGTGCTGGTCAACGTTTCCGTCGCCATATCCAGCGC
>CAZRTM010000105.1:0-11769 GCA_964602995.1 uncultured Ardenticatenaceae bacterium | reverse complement strand
TCACTGTCCACCGTCGTGGCGCCGGTCAGCACCGCTGCCTGGCTCACCTCATCGCCGCCGCCGACAAACATGCCCAGCAGCGCCGACATCCCCAGCGCCAGCAACAGCACCAGCCCAACACAACCCACACCATCTATGCCATTTCGCCTGCTTCTTGATTCGCCTCTCATAGGGCAGTGAGGATAGCGCACAGGCCATTGCCTAGTCAAGATGTGGCGGCCTCATTCCATTTTGTTATACTCAGTTCTAACGTTGTGCAATCTCATTCTCTTTGCAAACACAAACATTGTCTTGCGTGCCCCCACTAGCAGTATCGCAACTTCTATCATCGTCGCGTGTTTACTGAGTAAGCGTGCCGGGGCGCCTGGAAGAAGCCGGCATGGATGAAGCTCTCTTAATTGAAAAGGCTAAGATCGACAAAGAGGCGTTCGGCCAACTGTACGAGCAGTATGTCGACAAAATTTACAGCTACATTTACTACCGCACCGGAAATCAGAGCGACGCCGAAGATTTAACCGCGCGCGTCTTTTTCCGGGCCATGCAGAACATCAACGGCTATGAAGACCGTGGATATCCGTTTTCCGCCTGGCTCTACCGCATCGCTCATAACCTGGTTGCCAACTGGCACCGGGATAACAGCCGGCGGCAAATCGTTTCCATCGACGCCATCGGCCAATGGCAGGTGTTGGGCAACGGACCCGAAGCGGAGACGGCGCTGATGCAGGATAAAGAAGCGCTGTTAGAAGCGTTCCGGCGCTTGCCCGAAGACCGGCAGGAGCTGTTAATCCTGAAGTTCGTGGAGCAGCTGACCAATGCCGAAATTGGCGCCATCATGGGGCGCAGCGAAGGCGCGATCAAATCCCTTTATCATCGCACGCTGCAAGCCTTGCACACCGATCTCACCGAGCGGCCCAGGCAGCGGCGGCATCTTATCCGTGCCTTCTGGCGCCGCTATGCGCGAGAAGTGGCTGCGCCAGAAGGTGGCGCACCAGAAGAAGAAAACGCTTAAAGAGGAGTCCGTATGCGAATTGTGATGGATGCGGCCGGGGACATCCCCCCAGCCCTGGCTGAAGAGCTAAACATTTCCATTATTCCCGTCAACATCATGTTTGGCACTGAGGAATTTCTCTCCGGTATCGACATCGACCACACTGCTTTCTACCGTAAGGTGGAGGAGGTGGACGACCACAACTTCCCCAAAACTTCGCAGCCCACACCTTACCAATTTGAAGAGCTGTATAAGCAGATCATTGCCGAAGGGGAAGACGAAATCCTGACCATCACCGTCAGCGAGAAACTGAGCGGCACCTATGCCTCGGCCGTCGCCGCGGCCCGCGCTCTGGAAGGGCAGGCCACCTTCCACCTCTTCGATTCACAGGCCGGAGCCGCCGTGCAGGGCCTGATGGTGGTGGAAGCGGCGCGCATGGCCCGTGACGGAGCGGACATTGACGCCATTATGAAACGGATCACCGAGATGCGCAGCAATTTCAGCGTCTACTTCCTCATCGATACCCTGGAGTATGCCGTGAAGGGGGGCCGCGTCAGCTCCTTGCGCGGGGCAATGGCCAACCTGCTGAATATCAAGCCGATTATGACCCTTGATGATGGCCTTATCGTGGAAGCAGGCAAGGTGCGCACCTATAAGAAAGCGCTGGACTATATTGTGAACGCCACCGTGCGCGATATGGGCGACCGGCCCATCAAGCTGGCCGTGATGCACGCCGGCAAGCCCGAAGCGGGGCAGGCGCTGCTGGAAAAGGCCAGACCCTTGCTAAATGCCAGCGAAGAGTTGTTCATGGAGATGGCCATTGCCGTCGCCATCAATCTGGGGCCGGGCGCGCTGGGCCTGGTTGCCATGCCCGAATAAGCACGCTTTTGACCCCATTGTTCAACGGAGAAACCCCCATGCAGGAAGATGCTCTGACACAGGATGCCCTACTGGATCTGCTTTCAAGGCACGCCGACGCGCTCAACCAGAACGAGCGCCTTGCCGCGCGCCTGTTGCAGAAACAGCGGTCATCCCTGCCGTCTGACGTCCTGGCCCTTCTGGTCCTGGCGCAACAGCTCAAACGGTTGCTGGTTCCGTTGGGCGCTCCACAGCCGTTCCGCCGCGACTTACGCCGCCGGCTGACCGGCGCACGGTTAGCCGGCCCGGAAGAGATCCTTCCGGCCATCGATATAAATAGCGGCCTGCCCGGCCTGGCACGCCGCGTCGGCGCACAAGCGGCGGGGAACCGGCCGCTTTTGGTGGGAGCAGCCGCAGTTGGCTCTCTTCTGCCCTTGCTGGGCTTGCTCTTCTTCTGGCGCAAACGGCAACGAACAGAACCTCTGCCGGGCGTCGTTTGAGCCTTTCTCCAATTGCTTGCCGTATGTGCTTGTGATAAAATGCACACGGCTGGTCAGGGGAAGAAAAATTGTGCATGTTTCCCCTCCAATGGAATCCAGGCCACGATTTTATCAGGATTAACCCACATGAAATATGGTAAACATTTTGTCGCCGTTACCGGCGTAGTTGCCGTTCTTTTTGTAATCGTATATATCCTTCTCAGGGCCATCTACCAACTGCCCATTTCTGCCAGCGCCGAAGCTGTGTCTATCGACGCCCTCTTTGAAGCACACTTCTTCCTGATTTCATTCCTCTTCGCGCTCGTCGTAGGCTTCATGCTCTACAGCCTCTATGTCTTCCGACAGCGTCCGGGCGAGGAGGACCAGGATGGCGATCATTTCCACGGCCACACCGGCCTGGAGATTGCCTGGACCATCGTGCCTCTGGGGCTTGTGGTCTTCTTCGGTGTGTGGGGCGCCCAGCTGCTCGGTGACATCACTGGAAGACCTGACGATGCCACTGTCATCCGCGTATTTGGACAGCAATGGTCCTGGTACTTTGAATACCCTGAGCTGGATGACCTGCGCACCACCGAGCTGGTGATGCCTGTTGATGAGACGATCATTCTGGAAATGGAGTCGCTGGACGTGCTGCATTCCTTCTGGGTGCCCGAGTTCCGCGTGAAGCAGGACCTGGTACCGGGACAGGTGGACACACTGCGTGTGACGCCAACTGAGCCTGGAGATTACGTGATACGCTGTGCCGAAATGTGTGGTACGCAACACGCCTACATGCTCGCTCCGGTGCGTGTCCTCTCACAAAACGAGTTTGCAGCCTGGGCCGAAGAACAGTCGGTCTCTGTCGTCCAGTTGTCGCCTGAGGAACGTGGCGAGGTCTGGTATGAGCAGTTTGGCTGCAATAGCTGCCACAGCATCGACGGAACCGCCGTCGTTGGTCCTTCGTGGCTCGGTCTCTACGGCAGCGACGTTCATTTGGAAAGTGGCGAGACTGTGACCGCCGATGATGCCTATATCCGCACGGCCATCCTCCAACCCAACGACCAGATTGTGGAAGGGTTCGCGCCGGTCATGCCCGCTAACTTTGAGGATCGCTTTGCTGAGACCGAAGAACAATATGACGGCGAGGTTGACATCGTCGCCGATTTGATAGCCTTCATAAAGACGCTTTCCGACGAAGGCGCCGGGGGGGAATGAGTTACCATTAAGGTACAAGGAGCACGATAATGCGTAACATCTTATCTCTGGGACTTGTCCGGGCCTTCTTTGGTCAGGTCCTTGGTACCGCCATTGGCTATGGCCTGATTACCGCCATTCGCCTGTCAATGGGTCTACAGCCCGATCCCGAACCGTCCTGGGTGTTGGGCGCTATCTTTGGCGTCATTGGCGCTTTGTTGGCGGCTGGCGTGCTGACTGACTGGATCAAATGGACTTTCGGCATCGAAACCCCTCTGCGTCACGGTGCGCCAGAGGGTAAGCCAAATTGGACGCGCTACTTTAGCGTTGATTACAACCACAAAGTCATTGGCGTCCAGTACGGTACCACTTCCATCTTCTTACTGCTGGTAGGTGGTATTCTGGCCATCATCTTCCGGCTGGAGCTGGCCATGCCCGGAATGCAGTTCCTGGCGATGGATACCTACAACACCATCTTCAGCGCGCACGGCATCATCATGATTGCCGCCATCCTGGCCGGCGTCGGCGCCATGGGCAACTTCCTGGTGCCCATGATGATCGGCGCCTCGGATATGGCTTTCCCGCGCCTCAACGCCTTCAGCTACTGGATCAGCGTGCCCAGCGGCATACTGCTCATTGCCGCCATGTTCATCGGCGGCGGCTGGGACACAGGCTGGGTCGCCTACCCACCGCTCAGCGTGCGCGGGCCGTTGGGTACCCAGTTGTTCTTGCTGGGCTTCTACATCAACGGTTTCTCGTCCATCGCCAGCGCCATCAACATCATCGTCACCACGCTGACCATGCGCGCGCCAGGCATGAGCCTCTTCCGTATGCCGATTTTCGTGTGGGGCTCCATTTCCGCATCGCTCATTCAGTTCACCGCCACCCAGACAGTGGGTCTGGCGCTGATGATGGTTACGATGCAGCGCCTCTTTGGCATGGGCTTCTTCGATCCCACTTCGCCGGCCGCCGGCATCCCGGCTGGAGACCCGATTCTTTACCAGCACCTCTTCTGGTTCTACTCGCACCCGGTCGTGTATGTCTTCGTCTTGCCGGGGCTGGGTATCATCAGCGAGCTGCTGCCGGTCTTCTCGCGCAAACCGCTCTTTGGCTATAAGTGGATTGCGCTCTCCAGCGTTGCTATTGCGCTGGTCGGTTTCCTGGTCTGGGCGCACCATATGTACACCTCCGGCATGTCCGAATTCCTGCGCGTGCCGTTCATGTTCTCGACAATGTTGGTGGCAGTGCCTACCGGCGTTAAATTCTTCAGTTGGATCGGCACCGTATGGGGCGGGAAGATAACCTTCCCCACGCCCATGCTGTTTGTCCTGGGCGCCATCTCTGTGTTCCTCATTGGCGGCGTCACCGGCCCCATCCTGGGCACAGTGCCCACCGACATGCACCTGCACGACAGCTACTGGATCGTGGGTCACTTCCACGCCACCATGTTCGGCGGCTTTGTCTTCCCCTTCTTTGCGGCTCTCTACTACTGGTTCCCCAAGATAACCGGCCGCATGTATAACGAAACGCTGGGCAAGGTGCACTTCTGGCTGATGGTACCGGGCTTCTGGTTGATGAGCCTGGGCCAGATGCGCGTAGGCCTGATGGGCATGCGCCGCCGTATCGCCGACTATGACCCGGCGTTGGGCATTGACTTTACCCACATGCTCATTACGATTTCCGCCCTCATCATCGGCTGGTCGGTGCTGATTATGCTCTATAACCTGATCAGCAGCGCGCGCACCGCGCCCATTGCCGCACGCAACCCCTGGCGTTCTCGCTCTCCCGAATGGCAGGTGCCGTCCCCGATGCCCGAATTCAACTATGATCGCCCCTTCGAGGTGGTTGGCGAACCATACGACTACGGTCTGGCTGATTCAACCTACGTCAACATGGCGCCATCGGCATCAGGCGACTAGCAACCAGATCAATTCGACGGTGGAGGTCCCGGCATGAGTGTTGTTGGGACCTTCACCTGACGAATCTTTAAGGAGATTGACCTGTGGAGAAAAACCAAGCGGCTGACAATCGCCGCATCTACATTATTTTCTTCGTGTTGGCTGTCCTGACCATTGCCGAATATTTCGTCGCCGTTGAACTAGGCTCGACCATTTTCCTGGTTCTCATTGCCCTGGCGAAGGCAGCCCTGATTGTCCACTTCTTTATGCACGTTTACCGTTTGTGGCGTGAGGAGACGCACTAATGAGCGTAGCAACTGCCGAAAGAACTGTCGAACGACGCGATTTGCACGAAGCGCCGAACCTGGAGGTCCCTTACGCCCAGCGCCTGCGCAACAACCGCCTGGGCCTGTGGCTCTTCTGCTTCTCAGAAGTATTCCTCTTCGGTGCTCTCTTCATGGCCCGCTTCTATCTCTGGCGTGACCCATCTACAGGCGCCATTGTGCGCCCTGAGCTTGACCAGATTTTGGGTCTGGCCTCCACTGCCGTTCTGCTCATCTCCAGCCTCACCATGGCCCTGGGCGAGACGGCGATGAGCCACGGCGACATCAAGGGCTTTTCGCGCAACTTCCTGCTCACCGCGGCCCTGGGCACCATGTTCCTCATCAGCGTGGTTGGCCTGGAGTGGGGCGGCCACATTTCCCCCGGCGACGGCGCCTTTGGCGCGGTCTTCTACGCCATGACCGGCCTGCACGCTTTCCACGTGCTAACCGGCGTCATCTTCATCCTCATCGTCTGGCGGCGAGGCGTCAAAGGCTCCTTCACCGCCGAAGAACACTGGGGCGTGGAAGCCACCGCCATCTACTGGCACTTCGTGGACGTTGTCTGGGTCTTCTTCTACCCGACCCTGTACCTTGTGGGGACAGCGGTTCACCTCTAGCGGTCAGGGGCGGTGGACCGTGGGCAGTGGCCAGTAAGCAGTGGTCAGTGGTCAGTTAGTGAGCTGTTAGAATAGTCAGTAAACAGTAGCTCACCGCAGCAAAACAGCGAATACTAACAACTGTTAAAACACCCGAATACCGACCACCGAATACCGACCACCGATTACTGAATACTGATCACCGAATACCAACCAAATGGATCCAATCACCCGCGCCGTTCTCCGTTCGTGGGAGTGGCGTCCCGAAGTTATTATAGTAATCGTCGTAGCCGGCTCCCTCTACTTCATGGGGTGGCGCCGGCTGCGGCGTCGAAGCCGTCATGGCCAGGGGCTGGCGACTCGCTGGCGGCTGGCTTCCTATTGGGGCGGGTTGGTGGTTTTGGGTCTGGCGCTGATGTCGCCCATCGATGTCCTGGGCACCCAGTTCTTTTTTGTCCACATGATTCAGCACATGCTGCTGATTATGGGTGCGGCTCCGCTGCTGATGGTCGCCAACCCCATGCCCTTTATGCTCTGGGGGCTGCCCACCCCGCTGCGCCGCCGCGTCGGTGGCTGGCTCTCCCGCCTGCTGCACCGCAAGTCGTCCACGCGCCATTACCTGCGCTCTTTCACCAACTCCGGCCTGGTGTGGATGGTCTATGTGTTCATCCTCCTGGGCTGGCACGACCCCAGCGCCTACAATGCCACACTGCGCATCAGGTGGATCCACGACCTGGAGCATATCACCTTCTTTCTCGCCGCCATGTTCTACTGGTGGCGCATCACCGACGCTGCGCCCCACATCCAGAAGCGCATGTCGCGCACGGCGCAGATAGCCTACACGCTCGCCGCCATTCCACCCAACATGCTTTTGGGGGTTGCCATCTCCTTTGCCGAGCAGGTCATCTACACCTACTACCTGGACGTCCCCCGCATCTGGGGCATCGGCGTGCTCGACGACCAGCGGCTTGGCGGCGTCATCATGTGGGTGCCGGGGAGCATGATGTACATCATCGTCGTTCTGATTATCGCCGCGCGCTGGTTGATAGAAGAGGAGAAGAAGCCGCCGCTACCTATCGCCCAGCTCTCCACCGAGAAAGAGATGATGGCCCCCGGCTTTGAACGCCAATGATTGAGGGTCATGGTTAACTTTAGAGTTACTCGCTACCTTTCATATTTGCTGCTACCGTTGCTGCTCCTCACCCTGGCTGTGCCTGTGGTGCAGGCGCACGGCGGCGGCACACCAAAGCTGGTCACGGCGCCTTCCGGCCCCTACCTTCTATCGGCGTGGACCTATCCCGATCCGCCGCGTGCGGAAAGGTTGCTGCACGTCACCGTTGCCGTGTTAGAAATGAAGGACGATGCCTCCGCCGGGCCGCCGGTTCTGGATGCCACCGTCGATATCGAGCTTGTGGCCCAGGATGGCTCCGGTACCGTCGTGCAGAGACCGGCCACTTCCGAAGCAGCGGCTAATAAGCTTTTTTATGAACTCGATGTGGAAATGCCCCACGAAGGCCCCTGGGAGGTGCGTATCGCCGTCAACGGGCCAGAAGGCAGCGGCGAAAACGCCTTTGACGTGGAGGCGCGGCCGCCCAGCAACATCAACTGGACGCTCATTGGCGCGCTGGGCGTCGTCGTTGTGGCCGGGGGCTATATAGCCACAACTATGCGCGGGCGGAAAGCAACTCCTGACGATGCTGTTGCTTAATGCCGTAAGTCAGCGATGTCCTTAGTTAAAGAAACCGTGATGCTGCTTGTCAGCCGCCGCTGGTGGTGGGTGACCATCGTCGTCATCCTGGGCATGATGGTGCTGGCCCGCCTCGGCTTCTGGCAGCTCGACCGGCTGGAAGAGCGACGCGCGGCCAACGCCATCCTCGAGCAGCAGTTGGCCTCCGAACCGCTTTCGCTCAACGATGTTGACCTCGCTAGCACGGACCTGACCGCCATGCCCGACCGCAGCGTAACGGCGACCGGCGAGTTTGACTTCTCGCAGCAGATAATGCTGCGCGTGCAGAACTTCCAGGGCAGCGCCGGCGCCCACCTCGTCGCCCCCCTGCGCCTGGAAGGACGTGACGAAGCGGTGCTTGTGGACCGTGGCTGGATTCCCGAGGCCCTGCAGACTCCCGAGAACTGGCCCACCTTCGACGAACCGGGCACGGTCACTGTGCAAGGCATCATCCGGCTCACCGAAACCGCCCGCAACGTAGAGCCTCCCTCCCAACCGCAGAGCGAGTGGTTCCGCATCGACGTCGAGGCCATTGAGCGCCAGATGCCCTACGAGCTGCTGCCCATCTACGTCCTGCAATCGCCGCCGCCCGGAGGCAACCAGGAACTCCCCTATCGCGAACAGCCGACCTTCGACCTCTCTGAAGGCCCCCACCTCGGCTACGCCATCCAATGGTTCGCCTTCACCCTCATGTTAGGCGGTGGTTACATCTACTTCGTGCATCACCAGGAAAAGGAAGCAGGGGCAGCCAGAGCGCCAGATGAAGTACACCAGAATTAAGCGGTGTGCGTTTTACTATCGCTCGGGCCGGTCTCCCGACCGCGCCCGCCGCTCTCATGCAGACAGGTAGCGCGGTCGGGAGACCGGCCACAGCAACAATGGGACCGGCCACAGCACCTATTGAGTGGACGCCGCAACCTGTCACTTAATTGTCACTAAAATGACCATGTATTAGAATAGGCTGAAAGTTGGGCCTATTCGGGCACAACCATAGGGCAGTCGCAGGGTACACTATTGTTGCGCCTTGATTCCATCCTCTATAATGGAAAGCAAGCTTATCCGGCTGTGAGGTAGGGAAATTCTATGTTCGAGCGTATCAAACTTGAAGAAGGTTGGTCCACCCTATTCCTGGTCTGGTCACTGATTGCGGTGACTGCCGTAGCCATTGTCGTGCGTGAGCTGACCGACGATAGTCTGGAATCGCTCATGGTCGTGGGCACCGGCGGCGTCCTGGCCGGTCTACTGCTGGCCAAGAGCAACTTCTCCAGCCGCCGCGCACACCTCTTCTCCGCTGTCTACGGCCTGGCTCTGGTCACCTACACCGTGGGCCAGCTCCTGCCCGGCGACCTCACCTGGCGCATGCGTGTGCTGGATCTGATCCAGCGCCAGGCCTTGTGGATGGAGAAGGCACGCGAAGGAGGCATCAGCCGCGACACCCTCATCTTCGTCTTGCAAACCTCCGTCATCTTCTGGCTGCTCGGCTACAGCGCCGCCTGGTACACCTTCCGCGAGCTGCGCGTCTGGCGTGTGGTGTTGCCCACGGGCCTCGTGCTGCTCAGTGTCGTCTACTATTACTACGGCCCCAAGCCCCTCGTCATTTTCCTGGGCATCTATGCCCTGCTGGCCCTGCTCTATATCGCCCGCACCCACCTCGTTGACCGCGAGAAATCATGGCGCTCGGGAGCGGTGCGTTTCGACAGCGACATCCTCTTCGACTTTCTAAAGGCCAGCCTCATCGTCGGCTTACTGGTGTTGTTGCTGGCCGGCAATCTGCCCGTGTTGGGCGCCAGCGCCGAGGTCTCTTCCGCCCTTTCCGAAGTGGACCAGCCCTGGCGTCGCTTCCAGGATAGCTGGACGCGCCTCTTCTCCTCGCTCCGCTCCTACGGCACCACCGTCAACGATGCCTACGCCGACACGATGGTTCTGGGCGGCGCGCGCACCGTGGGCAACGCGCCTATTATGGATATTTACGTGCCCTATGAGCTGTCCTCCGTCTACTGGCAGGGCGTCGTCCTCGACACCTATGACGGCCAGGGCGGCTGGACCAATAGCAGCAACCAGACCATCAACTTTTTCCCCGACCAACGTGAGCTGCCGGCGCCAGCGTATAAAGAGCGGCAGGTCATTACGCAGACCGTCGTCAACTACATTCCCAACTCCAGCACCCTTTACGCCTCGGCCGACCTGAACTATATCGACCGCGAATCAACCCTGGACATCATCCGCGCCGGCGAAAGCAACGTCTCTTACAACTGGGCGCGCTCCCGTTACGTCTTGCGCCAGGGCGACAGCTACTACGTCTCCTCCTCCCTCAGTACAGCCGATAAGACCGACCTGCGCAATGCGGGCGTCGATTACCCCGACTGGGTGCGCGACCATTACCTGCAGTTACCCGGTACCATCACCGACGCCACGCTCGCTCTGGCCGAAGAGCTGACCGCTCCCTACAATAATCCATTCGACAAGGCCATTGCCGTGCGTGACTACCTGCGCCAGGAACTCGTCTATAACGACCAGATTGACGCACCTCCTGACGACGTCGAGCCGATCCACTATATTTTGTTCGAGGGCAAAGAAGCCTACTGTACCTACTACGCAACGGCGATGGCCATCATGCTGCGCTCCCAGGGCATTCCCACGCGCATCGTCAACGGCTACGCCCAGGGCGAGTGGATTCCGGCCTCCAGCGTCTACCGCGTGCGCGCCAACAACGCCCACACCTGGGTAGAAGTCTTCTTCCCCGACTACGGCTGGATCCAGTTCGAGCCTACCGCCTCCATCCCCCTGGTCGAGCGTCCCGAAGGTTCTGGTGAGGATAGCGACGGCGACGGTTTCGGCGGCTTCAACGAGCCGGCCGCCCCTCCCGGCAACTTCTCCGGCCAACCGGAACCCGATTTCATAACAGAGCAGGAGCGCCTGGAACAGCTTCTGTTGCGCGAAGAAACCGCCGGCGCCTTGCGCGCACAACAACAGCGCGAACGGGTGGTGCAGGCTGTGGGCGGTGGCCTGTTGCTGCTCCTGGCCGGTGGCCTCGTCACCGTCGCCAACCAGTTCAACCACCGCGTCGAATCAGATGTCGAGAAGAGCTACGGGCGGCTGGAGAGCTGGGCCAACTGGCTGGGCCTCTCCTTCCGCGAGGTAGACACCCCCTACGAGCGCGCCGACCGCCTCTCCCATCTGGTGCCCGAGGGGCGCACACCCATACGCAACCTCACCCACCAATACGTGCTGCGCCGCTTCAGCCGCCGCCGCGAAGGCGACGCCGAATTCGACCCCAAACAAGAATGGAGCACCCTCCGCCCCCTCCTCCTCCGTGAAAGCATCGCCCGCAAACTCCGCCGCTTCCGCGACATAGAAATCCGCCTCCCCGGCGGCCGCAAAGTCGGCCATTGGGATTGATCCTTTGCCGCGAATGGAGATTAGAGATTGGAGATTGGAGATTGGTTGGGTGCTTGGTTAAGTTGGTTAGATATACGTTGCTCGGGCCGGTCTCCTGACCGTGCCCGCCGCTCTCATGTAGGCAGGTGGCACGGTCGGGAGACCGGCCACAGCAGCTTTCAAAATTCTGGTTAACAGAGCACTACCGCACAGACATCCGATTTCTCCAAGAAATCGGATGTCTCCAGCCCGAAGCCGGCAAGATGCCGGCGCTCCATCCACCCATCCGCGTCCATCCGCGTCCATCTGCGGCAAAAGCCAATCTCCAA
>CAZRTM010000104.1:11562-14781 GCA_964602995.1 uncultured Ardenticatenaceae bacterium | reverse complement strand
TGCCTAAACGCCTTCGCGCTGGGCAGAGGGGGCCGGGTCAACTTCCGGTGAATTGCTATTGCTGTTGGCTTCTTCCTGGCGGGTTGGCGCTTCTGAATGGTTATTGAAAAGGGATTCGAGCAAGGAAATGGGGCGGGAACCGCGGCTGGTGTGGTACAGGATCATGCCGGTGGTGATGGAAATGATGCCCAGGACAAGCCCGCCTAACTGTAGCGGTCCAACAAAGGGGCGCTCAAATTGGGGAGTGGTGTGGGTGCCAATGCCCATAAGGTCGGCGAGACCCGACACGTAGGCGAAGACAAGGCCGGTGGCTGCCAGCCGGATGCCGATATCGGCTTGAAGGGAGCGGGGTGTATCGGGGGCGCGCAGGCTGTAGATGTGTAGGAAACCGGCCAGGGTGAGGAAAGTAAGACCTACGAGCAACTGGAACATTTGCACCATGCCGAAGCCTGGCGTCAGGTCCAATCCCAATAGCTCAGCGGCAAGGGAGACGATGGTGAGTACGTTGCCGATGAAGAAGAGGACCAGAACAATATAGTTCCAGAGTGACGCTCTTTGTTCTTTATTCATTACCCGGTAAGCTTATGCTCTCTTCCGGTTCGATGCAAAACGCCGCGTACATTACGCGGCGTTTCTCATTGTCGGGGCAGCCGGATTCGAACCGACGACCTCTTCAACCCCATTGAAGCGCGCTACCAAGCTGCGCCATGCCCCGAACAAAGTGGATTTTAGCAAATTAAGTTCCTTGTCGCAAATTCTCTTATCTCGTGGCTACACAAGCGTCAGAATGTTCGTGAGTATCAGGTGGCAAATTGCTCCAGATAAGGCAGCGACAGAACAAGAAGGCCCAGAATGAAATTATAGGCGAAGTGCACGAAAATGGCTGTGGTGGTGTTATAGCGGCGTCGCACCAGCCCGAGAATGACGCCAATGACAAAGACCAGGACCGTCGCCGGGCTGAAGCCGTACTGAATGTGGGCGAAGGCGAAGATGAAGGAGGTGAGCCAGAGGCCGAACACAGGTTGGAGCGCGCCGCGGAAGAGAATTTCCTCGCCGATGGCGGCTGAAATGGCGAGCAGGAACCATTCCCAGATGGTGTCCATGTCGCCCAGTAACAGCGTGTTTAGCTCGTCCAACACTGCAGCCTGTTCGGGGTCGGTGACGAGCATGATCAGGCCGGTGAGCCATTGCAGGACCAGCAGGAGGCCGACCCAGCGCAAGCTGCGTCTGAGTTGCGCCGTAGTGGGCCTTTCCAGCCCCAGCCGGTCCAGTAGCTTCCAGCCATTGCGGCGGATGAAGATGCCCGCCCCCGCCAGGCCAACGGCGGCGTAGAGCGCTTCGGAGGCCACGACGTCGATGATGGAGGCGGGCGAGCTGGTTTCAACTAACCCTTCCAGGCCGCCCTGGGTCAGGGTCAGGATGCTATTTCCGAGCAGGTAACCGGCGAGGATGAGGGCCAGTGTGTGCACAGCAGAGCCGGGGTCAATGGGAATCCAGCGTGACAATGCGCGGCGCACTTCGGACAACGTTGCCAGCAAGCCCCACACGGCTGTGAGCAACAGCACGATGCCCGCGGGACGGAAATCGGAGATGGCCAATCCCAGGTCGCCGGATTGGATCTGCTCAGTTGAAAGGAGTAAGAATGAGAGGCCGAGAAGAAAGAGAGGTAAGTTAAAAAGCAACAGAAGCCAGTTAAACATGCGGCGCATGGAGTCGCTGGCATGTATTTCTACATGGTTGGCCAGGAAGATGATACTAAATAGCAGTACCAGTCCAATGAAGAGGGTCATACGCAAACACCTGATGACGCTGTGATGCTGTCATAATCAACTGATGAATCATCCCTATTCGTGACAATTGTGGGAATTTCCGCACAACTATACCAGTAACGCGCAGATTCGGCTTGTCTCAGTTTTGCGCAACGATTACAATCGAACATATGAACCACGAAGCTCTCGCTCGGTTGCGACGGCTGGGGGTAGTGAAAGGGGTTCGTAACCTGAAGACGACGCAGACGCACTCTGCGCCGGCGTCGAAAGCAGCGAATCAGGAGCCATCGAAGCCATCATCTTTCTTGCAGTATGGCGACGATGAAGAGAATCGCCGCCCGCTGCAGGAGCTGCTACCCGGCCTACAACTGATGGATAATGAGGCAGGCGCCTGCTATGTGTTGGATAAGGTTTATCCGCTCTCGCACAGTCACGGCTCTTGCCGCCTCTGCGATCTTCTGGAGCTTTCGCCACAAGTCGCCGTCCACTTCTGCCAGGACGAGCGGCTGAATGACGCCGACTTCCGCCATTTTCTCTTTCTTGATACAGAGACAACGGGGCTGGGGGGAGCAGGCACTCTGGCTTTTATGGTGGGAGTGGCTTTCTTTGATGGCGATGCCTTTGTTGTACGCCAATATTTCTTGCGCGATCATGGCGATGAACCGGCAATGTTATGGTCGCTTAATAATCTCTTGCAAGAAAAGGCAGGATTAATTACCTTTAATGGCCGTTCGTTCGACCTTCCTTTGTTGGAGGGTCGTTTTGTGATGAATCGGATGCCGGCTGGCCTGAGCGAGCAGCCACACATTGATCTGCTGCCGCCAGCGCGGCGGTTATGGGGCCGGCGCTTCGACTCTTGCGCGCTCAGCTCGCTGGAGCAGAATCTGTTGGGGCTGACGCGCACGCGCGAAGATGTGCCGGGCTGGTTGATTCCGAGCCTGTACTATCATTATTTACAAAGCGGTGATGGTCGTGAGCTGACCAGGGTTTTCTACCACAACCGCATGGATATGCTGTCGATGGTGTCGCTGGCCACGCGCATTGTACGCCAGTTCCACCAGCCGGATCCGTCGGACCACCCTATTGACCTCTTTGGTCTGGGCAAGTGGCAGGCTGACCTGGGTCTGGTTGAGCAGGCTGAACAGGTGTTGCGCATGGCCGCCGTGCCAGAGCTGCCGACGGAGTATTACCACCAGGCGTTGCTGCAGCTTGGTTACTTGCTGAAGCGCGCTGAACGCCGGGAAGAGGCTTTGGAAGTGTGGCAACAGGTGGCTTATACCACATTTGACGACGTGACAGCACATGTGGAGCTGTCCAAGCATTATGAGTGGCATGACGTTGATCTGGAGCAGGCAAGAATGTGGACAGAACAAGCCCTGGAGCTGATAGAGGGGGTGAACGTACCTTCGACGCGCGCTGAATTAGAGCACCGCCTGGCTCGTCTCAACCG
>CAZRTM010000104.1:0-11462 GCA_964602995.1 uncultured Ardenticatenaceae bacterium | reverse complement strand
GATGCGACGGAGATTGCGGCGTTTGAAGATCGTACCATTCCGCCCACCTACACGCCGCATGTTGTCTCCACCATTGTGCCCGGCGCCACCTACTTTGCCACGCCAGCAGCGACCTCGACGCTGCCCTCCTCGGAGCAGGTTCCGGCGCCCGGCCCGCCCGCTACTCCGACGCCCACGCCGTTCGAAGTGCCGGATTATCTGAAGCAATCGGTGGCCATATACTCCCTATCAGAACCACCGACAACTACCGAATGTGGCGACCGGGGTTTTGTCTACTTCAGCCAGTTCCCCAGCAGCATTTGGGGCAGCGGGCGCGACTACCATGCCTATGTGCCACCCTGTTACGGGCATGATGGCCGGACCTACCCCGTGCTTTATATGATTCATGGCTCAGGCCATAATGATGACCAGTACGTGCACCTGGGCCTGGCCCAGCACATCGACCAGGGCATCCGCGAAGGGCGCTACCCACCGTTCATCGTGATCATGCCTGACAGCGGCTCCTGGGGCGACGCCACATCAGGCGGTGAGCGCAGCATTGAAGGGGTGACGATACAGGATTTGATTCCATATGTGGACAGCACTTTCTGCACGTGGAATTCTCGCGAAGGGCGTTCCATCGGTGGAATCTCTAGAGGCGGTTACTGGGCGCTGATGATGGCTTTCCGCCATACGGATCTGTTTGGCGCTGTTTCAGGACACAGCAGCCAGTTGCGCCTGGACGTGGACCCTGCACAGTATAACCCCCTGGGAACCTACAGTTCGGCTAACCTGAGTAACACTCGTATCTGGATGGATTGGGGCGATAGGGATTTCCTGCGCGCGGGGCAGCAGGAGTTGCACGAGGCGTTGATGAACGCAGGAATCGCCCACCGCGTACAGATTAGCCCCGGCAACCACGCCAATTACTACTGGTTCGAGCACTTACGGGAGTATCTGGATTGGCACGCGGAGAGCTGGCCGATGGCGCGAGAGGTTTACCCTCCCTGCGGCTAGGAACTCTCTATCCTGCTACAGGATAATGTTCTAGATAACGCTGTTGCGCGCGCTGGATCTGCTCACGGGCGGCTTCCTGGGGTTCCCAGCCTAACGTTTCCACGCGCTTGCCTTCTAGATCCTTATAACGGTTGAAGAAGTGCGCCACTTCGCGCAGATAGTGGCTGGGCACGTCGGAGAGATCGCTGTACTCGGCGTAGAGCGGGTCGTTGTGGGCCACTGCCAGAATCTTGTCATCTTTTAGACCCTGATCTAGCATGCGGAAGAGGCCAATGGGGCGGGCAACGAGCACACAACCGGGGAAGGTTGGTTCTTTAATTAACACCAGAATGTCAAGCGGGTCACCGTCGTCATAAAGCGTGCGTGGAATCAGGCCATAGTCGGCCGGGTAGTGGAGAGGGGAGGCCAGGACGCGGTCTAACTTGATATAACCGCCATCGTGATCGAATTCGTATTTGTTGCGTGTGCTTCCCGGAATCTCGACGATGACATTGACTAAATCCGGCGCCTGAGGGCCAACCGGCAGATCGTGCCAAAGGTTTCTCATCATTGTGTTCTCTCTTTTCAGTGGTTGGGCGTGACCAGTCTGTTATTGGGGTTGCCTGGGTGCATTCCAGGCAGGTGATTTGTGAACGTGCACCACTTTCCAACCCTGTTCTGCATCGCGAATCAGCACGCGGCTTTCGTTGTGCGTCTGATGCACGATGTTCCCGTCCTTGTGTGTGGTGAGCATGAAGGTATAGCTGACGATGGCTGTGTCGCCATAGAGCTGCAATTGCGGCTCCAGCAGATCGTAGCGGAAGTCATCATAAGAGCCGGCCCAACTGTGCTCAATCATGAAGAAGTGGAAGTCGAGACCGTCCTGACGGTGTGGTGTGACCCACCATTCGTAGAGCGAGAGGTCACTGGCCGTCGTTTGTTTATAGGTTTCCGCATCACGGGTGAAGATGCTGTGTAGATGGCGGTCCAAAAAGGCCCAGATTTCCTTTTCTATTTCAGTCACAATATTCTCCTCTATGGCCAGCTAATCAGCAGTGCGCTAGAAGCGTATCAGGAGTAGCGTGGATAGGCAATGTTTGCTGTTAATCAAAACGGTTGCTTTTGGACAGAGCCTGCTGCAGCCGCAGCTTATATTCACCACGGCTGATTTCGACCGCGCCAAACTGTTCCAGGTGTTTAGTCAGAAACTGGATGTCGAGCAGGAGAAAGCCCCGCTCCTTTAGTCGGCGCACCAGGTGGACGAGGGCCACCTTGCTGGCATCGCGTTTGAAGCTGAACATGCTTTCTCCGGCAAAGAAGCTGTTGATGGCGACCCCGTAAAGGCCGCCGGCCAGCTCTCCCTGCTGCCACACCTCCACGCTATGGGCGTAGCCCAGCCGGTGTAGCGCGTGATAGGCGTCAATAATTTCGTCGCTGATCCACGTCGATTCGCGATCAGGGCCGGCGCTGGCACACGCTTCCATCACCTGGCGAAAATCACGGTTGACGTGAACGTCGAATACTTCTTGCTTCACCGTCCGTTCCAGCCGGCGCGGTACGTGGAAGCGCTCCAGAGGCATAATGGCCCTGGGATCGGGGTCGAACCATAGTATTGTGCCATCATCGTCAGCCATGGGGAAGATGCCCTGGCTATAGGCATAGAGCAGCCATTGAGGCTCAAGAATCAAGCTCATGAGGTGAATTTGGGGGTCTTTTTGCGTCCGGTGACGAGATCGTAATTGATCTGCCAGGTATGAAATCCAACTTCCTCCAGCCCCATGTCTGATAACATGCGGCCCATCTCGTCGCAGGAGCGATAGCGCGAGAGGAACATTTTGGCCTCGGTGCCGCGGCGGCGCGTGGTGAGCAAGTAACGGCCCGGCTTCAGAACGCGGACCATTTCGCGCAGGGCCGCTTCGTCAGAGGGGAAAAACTCAAGCGCCTCCAGGCAGGTCACGGCATCGAAGGAGTTATCGGGAAAGGGCAGCGGCACGGCGGGCTGCCGTAGGAGCTGTACCTGCCCCTCGAAAGCGCTCAGCTTCTTACGCGCGATTTGCAGCATTTTGCGCGAATCATCCAGGGCGATAATCTTTCCCTGGAACTGCCCCGACACCAGCAAATCGTATGGCACTCGCCCCGTGCCGGTCGCCACGTCGAGCAGCAGCGGGTCCTCGATGCCGCGCAGGGCGTTGAGTACAGGAATGGTCACAAGAAGGCGCTCGCCGTCAGGTGTGTACCCTTTGATTTCATCATATTTGTGCGCCGTGATGTCATAGAGCCAGACGACTACACGCCGCCCCAAAAAGGCGCCTTCGGTTGTCACCAGCAGCCAGTAGAGGAAGATGACGACGAGGATGAAAGCCAACAGGCCGGCCGCCAGAGGGAGCAGGGATTGGACGCCGGTCATAAATGCCCCTCCTGGCGCAACCACTGCTCTGTACGTCGCATGCCCTCGTCGATGCCGGTGGCGGCGCGGTAGCCAAGTTCCCGCTCCGCTTTCGTAGTGGGGTAGATGGCCTGGGCGGTGTAGTAGGTCAACAGGTCGCGGTCTACGGAGAGGCCTGTGGGCAGGTAATGGGCCGCGGAGAGGCCGAGGCGAGCCAGCCACAGGGGGAGAGAGCGGGGCTTGCGCCCGCACATCTCACCATAGCGCTCAAACCAATCGCGCCAGGCCAGCGGTTGATCGACGACGTTATACGCTTCTCCGGCAGCAGCAGGCGCTGTTCCCGCTAACAGCAAGGCGTCTACCAGGTTGTCCACGTATACGGGTTGGGCGTGTCCATCACCGCTGCCGAAAATGACCGGCACGCCGCGCTGGATCAGGCGCACGATACGGAGGGACCAGCCGTAGCTGCGCGGGCCATAGACCATGCCGGGGCGTATGGTCACAAACTCCAGGCCAAGCTCTTCTGCCCGTCGTCTGCCTTCTGTTTCTCCCTGGGCCTTGGTGCGCCCATAGTCAGCGCTATCACGTACCGCCAGGGGATGTGATTCGTCTACGCGATTGGTCTGTGGCGGACCATAGGCAGCCATAGAGCTGACGTAGACGAGGCGAGTAACGCCGGCGGCGGCGGCCATTTCCACAAGCTTTGTGGTGGCGTAGACGTTGAGGGTCCACGCCATTTGCGCATCCCCATGCCGGTTGCCCATCCAGGCCGCCACATGATAGACGATGTCCTGGCCTTGCAGCAGTTGCCGCATGCGGCGGAAGTCCAGGAGGTCAGCTTCCTCCAGCCGCACGCCAGCATCTGCCAGAAAAGGAACGGCGCGCAGGTTACGGCCGGCGCCGGTGACGGTTGCGTTCGTTTCTTGGGCCAGCCTCTGTGCCAGCCGGCCACCAATGAAGCCGGTGGCTCCTGTGATCAGAATTGATTTGTCTTGCCATTGCATGCGCCCATTATAGCAGGAAGTAGGGATCGAGAAGGCGCACCTCTGTAATGCGGTCGACGGGCAGCCGGTTGCGTTGGGCGGCGCGGCGAATGGCCTCAGGGTCGGGCGCGTCACAGATATAGAACGCCCGGCGGCGGTCGGGGGTGACATAGGAATGAATCCAGGTCACCCCGTCCAACGCGTTGTTGCTGACGACGTGCAGGCAAAGCTCCGCGCCCTTGCTATCAAGGCTGAGGCGCAACCCATTGGGGAATGTCTGTTCAACCAGGTAACGGGGCATCAGGTTGATCTCCAGTCCTTCAATTTCACCGCCACACTACCACTGAGCGATAAAACGCCGGGCGGCAGCAATACCGAGCTGTGGTAACTGGACCCGGCGCGGCGACGTAGGCGATTCCCAGAATAACTGCGGCTGTGGCGTCAATCATCAGCAATACCTGTCGTATCGCTGGCGGTGATGCGGATGCCATACTGGTGGTTTCCACTCACGACGTTGGCGGGGATGGCCGGCGTGTGGTTTTCAGTGGCGCCGTTGGCCAGGTTTGAAAGTTGGCCAATGGTGTTATGGGGGTCGTTTACGTGAATACCGCCCTGGTTGGCGAGAGCAGTGTGGCCATCAGCCGTGGCGCCAATGTAGTTGCCGGCCACCGTGTTAAACCGTCCCGCGTTGATAAAGATACCCGGACCTCCGTTTGCTGCGATGACATTGCGGTTGGAAGCGGCGGGAAATTCGCCGATGATGTTGAAATCACCCTCTACCAGGAGGCCGGCCTGCCCGTTGCCCAGCGGTGAATGGCCATCGCCGGCGACGCCGATATACATACAGAGGACGCTGTTTGAATCGCCGTGGAGCACGAGGCCGCTAGCATGGAAATTGCCGATGACTAGCCCCTGTACGGTGCTGGCTGAGGCGCTTTCGGCCAATACAAGCCCGTTAGCCTCAGCACCGGCGTTGCTCCCATCAAGGGTGATCGATAGCACAGCCGCTGCGCTGTCTGTGGCGCAGCGTGCGCCGGCCTGGCTAGTGCCGTCGATGATTACAGGCACGGTAATCGCAGGATAGGGCGTGGCGGGGTTGAGGACAAAGGGGCCAGCTCCGGCGAGGTCAAACTGGACGCGGTGTGCCAGGATGCTGGGGCCAAGATGGTTCAGCTCCTGGATGGCAGCGCGCAGTGTGCACTGGCTGCCAGGGTGGCTGGCGGCGTCGCAGATACCATCACCAGGAGCAATGTCGCTGCCATCGCCGGTGTCGTTCACCACGACCGTCGCTCTCACGCCGTTGGCGGGTTGCGTAAGCCACCAACTGCTGAATAAAAAAAGTGCTGCTACTGTGATTAGCGATACTTTCATCGGCTTCTCTCCCTATATCTGTTGTCCGGATGCGCCATACCTGGTGTTGCCAGAGGTTCGGTAGAGGCGGCGCGCGTTCTTGCTGATAGAAAACAGCATAGTGGTAAGCGCCATCCGGTACATCGGGAGGGGCACCCTATATTGGACTATTTAGTTCCCTATTTTGGGGGGCGTTAAAACTCGGGGTGTTCGCGAGCCAGCGTCGCAGCCTCTTCGCGCGAGTGTACGTTGAGGCGCGAGAGGATGGCTGAGACGTGATGGTCCACGGTCTTGGGGGAGATGTGCAGGCGGGCGGCAATCTCGGCGTTGGTCAGGTTTTCGGTGAGCAGAGCCAGGATTTCGAGCTGGCGGTTGGTTAACCGGAACGGATTTTCGCGGGTGCTGGCGCGCGGGCCGCGAGGAAGGGTCTGTACACCTCGTTGGCGCAGCTTCTCGCGCACGTAGGCGGCCATCGGTTGCGCGCCAAGCTGCTCAAAGGTAGTCAGCGCCGCCAGTTGCGCCTCCTGGTCACCCTCGGCCAGAGCACGCGCCTGCTCATAGGGACAACCCAGCGCCTCCCAGGCAGCGGCGGCGCCCCGCCAGTCGCCTTCAATTTCCAGCACGAATGGTTGCACCATCCAGTCATAGGTTTGCACCCGGTCGCCCACGCGCCAGCGCCAGTAGGCCAGCTCTGCGGCAAAGCCCGGCTGGCGGTTATTAATGGCAACCTGGTAGATGGCATTCGCTTCCCGCCGCGTCCACTCATGGTCGCCGGCGAGCCAGGCCATTTCAGCGCGCGCTATATAGACGACGCCCAGGCGCTGCAAGTTGTTGACACGCAGAGAACGCTCGAGAGCCTCGTCTAGAAGTTCACGGGCGCCCGGCTGGCCACGACGAGCGTGGAGGCGAGCCAGCGCCACCAGCGCAGCCACGCGATAAACTTCCATTGCGTTGGGCAGCGCCAACAGGTCGCTGGCTATCGCTTCTGCTTCTGGCCAACGGCCGCGATAGACCAGGAGTATTGCCTGCCAGGCCTGGAGCACCAGCTTTGAGAGGTCAAGATCATATTCAGTGGTGGCCTGCAGCCCGGCGTCAATCAGCTCGGTGGCCCTTTCCAATTTGTAGACGTCGATGCAGGTCATGGTCAGGTCGGCATAGACTGAACCGGCTGCCCAGTAGGCTTTCTCCTCCAATAGAAGGGCCAGGCTCTTTTCGAGGTATTCACAACCCTGGTCATGATTGAGTGGCAGCGAACAGATCCCAAGGGCGTGGTAGGCGGCAATGTGCAAAGATGTGCTCTCAAGTTGGCGAGCCAGCTCCAGGGAGCGCCGGGCGCCGGCGGCCGCCTGTGTGGCTTCACCGTGCGTCAGATGCAGGAAGGCCCGGGTTCTGTGTGCGCCGGCCAGCGGTGCGCTGGGACCCAGCGGCTCGAGTAGGTGCAGTGCGCCGTCCGCGGCTTCTATAGCTTCGTCGATTTCCCCTTCCATCAGCAGCAAGACGCTCAGGAGGGACATGCAGTTGCCGGCCATCAAGAGGTCACCGCCCTCCTGAGCCAGCGCAATTGCCCGGCGTTGGGCGGCAATCGATTGCGAGCGGTCGGGATTTTCGCGGGTGGCGGCGGCCAGGGCCGCATGGAAAGTTGCTTGCTGTGCGGGCGGCAAGCCGTCGCTGTAGCGGATGGCAAGCTGCCAGAGCTTGGCCGCGGCGTGAAAAGCGCCTGCTCGCTCCGCGCTTCTGGCAGCCTGTGGCGCATAGGTCAGAATTGCGTCCTCATCCCCTGTGGCTTCGGCGTGGTGGGCCAGCCGCGTCAGATCATCCTGGGAATGTGGTGAAATCTTGAGCGCATCCAGGACGGCGCGGTGTAGGAATGTGCGCTGGTGGGGAGGGATGGCATTCAGAACGGCCTGCCGGGCCAGCTCATGGCGAAAGACGAGCAGGTCGCCCTCGGCGCGTAGAATGCCGAGGTGCAGGGATTCATCTACCGCTGCTGCTTCGGCCCTGGTCACTTCGGCCAGGAGCCAGGGTTCAATGCGGGAGCCTATGACGGCGGCGGCGTTGAGCACGGCACGACCGGAAAGAGACAGGCGGGCGGCGCGCGCCAGGACGGCGTCACGAATGGTGGCCGGCAGCCCTTCATCCCCCGCTGCCAGCATTTCTGTTACATAGAAGGGGTTGCCACCACTGAGCCGGTGTAACTCACCGCTGTTGATGTTCTGCTTGCCGGCCAACTGCGCTACGCCCTGCTGGCTAAGCGGCGCGAGCTGGATGCGACGCAGGGCAGGGGAGGTGGCCAGGTCGCCCAGCAACAGGCGCAAGGGGTGTTGGGGGTTAAGCTCGTCGTCGCGATAGGTGACGATCAGCAGGGAACGGGTTAGATGAATGCGCCGGCCAAGGTACTTTAAGAGGTCCAGCGTGGCCTCATCAGCCCAATGGAGATCTTCGATAACGGTGAGGGTTGGCTGGCGCTGTAGCTCCTGCAAGCAAGCTGAGAAAACAAGTGGCCGGTTGGCTTCCTGGCTGATGGCGTGAAGCAGGGGGTCGCCGGTTTGGGCAGCGATATCGTGCCAGGGGCCGAGTGGACGCGGAGTGAAGAGGGCATCACAGGCTCCCCATAAGAGGCGCGAAGAGGCGGCTGCGCGACAGGTGAACTGTTGCACGAGTGTCGTCTTACCTATGCCTGCTTCGCCGGCAACGAGGACGAAGCCACCCCCTCCAGCCGCGTCACGCCAGGCTGTATCCAATTCTTGCAGAGGGGCTTCTCGCTCAATGAGGTTCATGGCTCTGACCCGTTAGCGTTTCTGATGCCTGATCTCATGGTACACATTGTAAGAACGGATGGCAATTAGAATGTTTGTGCTATAATGACGGTCTGGACTGGGCTGGCTGCGCCTGCGGCCTCTGTTTCTGACAACAATAGAGCGGAAAGAGTAGTAACTGATGTCCCCTACCTACGTTGCCGTAGATGTTGAAACAACCGGACTTGACGCGTTTGAAGATGAGGTTATCGAAGTCGCCGCCGTCGTCTTTGACGATGGGCAGGTGATTGATGAGTGGGCGTCGCTGGTTGACCCGGGGCGCGACATTCCACCCTTTATCACGCGCCTGACGGGCATCACGGAGAAGATGGTTGCCGATGCGCCAAGCCTTTTTCAGCTACGCGGCACGCTGCGCCCTCTGCTGGCCGATCGCGTCATTGTGGGCCACAACGTGGGCTTCGACATGCGTTTTCTGGAGAAGGCGCATATTGGAGTTGGTCAGCACCGTATAGATACCGTCACGCTGGCTTCTATCCTACTGCCAGCACAGGGACGCTATAGTTTACACGAGCTGGTCCATACGCTGAAGCTGGACAAGAAGCGAAATGGCAATGGAACAGGGCACCGCGCTCTGAGCGATGCGCGGTTGACGGCGAAGCTGTTGCAGGCGTTGTATGAGCGGGCGCTGGAGCTGGAGTATGAGCAACTGCGCGAAATTGTGGACGCCGGAAAGCGGTTGCGCTGGCCGGAGACGCTGTTTTTCGAAAATGCGTTGCGCCAGGTAGGGCGGCGCTCTTTTGGGCAGAGTGGGCGGCTGCGCTATTTGTTCAAGCCGCCCAAAATGGAGGGGGCAACCCTTAACCCGCGCGAGGAGTGCGAGCCGGTTGACACGCAGGTGGTGTGCGAGATGCTCTCTCCTGAAGGCAACTTTGGGCGTGCTTTTCCCAACTATGAATACCGGGCGCAGCAGGTAGAAATGGTTGGGGCGGTGGCCCAGGCCTTCAACCAGGGCCAGCATCTCATTGTGGAGGCCGGCACCGGCACCGGCAAAAGTATCGGTTATCTGTTGCCGGCCGCGTTCTGGTCGCACCAGAATGAGCGGCCCGTGGTCGTTTCCACCAATACCATCAATTTGCAAGATCAGTTGATTAACAAGGACCTGCCGCAGTTGCGGAAGTTGCTGCCTTTTGATATTCGCACCACCATTCTGAAGGGTAAGCGCAACTACCTTTGCACGCGCCTTTTCCAGCAGATGCGCCATAGCGGCCCCAGCAACGCCGATGAAATGGCGCTCTATGCCCGCATCCTGATCTGGCTGCCAACGTCCAAGACGGGGGACGTCAACGAAATCAGCCTGCGCACGATGGGCGAGCAGATGGCCTGGTCGCGGCTCAACGCAGACAACGATACCTGCCGCATGGATACATGTCGCGAAGCGCGCTGCCCGCTGCACATTGCCCGGCGTAGGGCGGAGCAGGCGCATATTCTGGTCGTCAACCACGCGCTATTGCTGGCCGATGTCGCCTCTGGCAACCGGGTTTTGCCCCAATATAAGGATCTGATTATCGACGAGGCGCATCACCTGGAGGCAGCTGTGACTGACGGGCTGAGCTTCCGCGCCGACCGTCCCTTCCTGGAGTCGCTGCTGGAAGAGATGGCCAAGTCCCGTTCGGGCCTGCTGGCTGACCTGCAGAGCCGGGTGCGAGCGGAGGTGCCGCCGGTCATCAGCGCCAGTATTGATGGTTATGTGGAGAAGCTGCGCGAGACGGCCACCAGCGCCATGACCAATCTGGGCGACTTCTTCGACACCTTGGACTTCTTCTTGCAGGATCACATCGGGCGCAACAGCCGCTATGCCGAGCAGGTGCGGCTGGTGCCGTCGTTGCGGGACGGGCCGCAGTGGGAGATGGTGGAGGCGGCGTGGCAGGATGTGGACCTCAACCTGAAGGTGTTAAGCGAGGGGTTGGCGAAGGTGGCCAGGGGGCTGGAGGACATCGTTGAATCGTATGAGGTGGAAGATGCCGACGATCTGTGCGCCGCCGTCGAGAGCCTGAGCCGCAAGCTGGAGCAGACGCGGGGCAATGTGATGGCTATCGTTTGCGAGCCGAAGGAGGAGATGATCTACTGGGTGGAGGTCCACCGCAATCGAACCGCGCTGCACGCCGCGCCGTTGAAGGTGGGACCACTGGTGGAGGAGCATCTCTTTGCCGAGAAAGAGACGGTGGTTCTGACCTCAGCGACGCTGCGCACGGCGGGACGCGGCGGCTACGGCGACGTCGACTTTGCCTATTTGCGCGAGCGGCTGCACGCGCACAATGCGGGAGAGCTGGCAGTAGGGTCGCCCTTTGATTACGCCAAGAATACGCTGCTTTACCTGGTGAGCGATATGCCGGAGCCAAACCAGCCCGGATACCAGCGTTATGTGGAAGAGGCAATAGTGGAAGTGGCCAAAGCGATTGGCGGTCGCACCATGGTGTTGTTTACGTCATATGGGCAGTTGCGGGAGACGGCGCGGGCCATTGCCCAGCCGCTGGCGGAAGCGGATATTAGCCTGTTGGCGCAAGGGGATGGGGCGTCGCGGCAGCAGATATTGGATAATTTTAAGGAGATTGACAACCGCGCTGTGCTACTGGGCACGCGCTCGTTCTGGGAGGGGGTAGATGTGCCGGGGATTGCGTTGCAGGCGGTGATGATTGCGCGCCTGCCGTTTGATGTGCCCTCGGACCCCATTTTCGCCGCCCGTTCGGAGACGTTTGACAGCCCGTTCTTCGAATATTCCATTCCCGAGGCTGTGCTGCGCTTCCGGCAAGGCTTCGGCCGCCTCATCCGCCGCCGTGATGACGAAGGTATGGTAGTGGTGCTGGACAAACGCGTGCTGACCAAACGCTACGGCCAATCGTTCCTCGACGCCCTGCCCCAATGCACAACCATCCGCCAACGCCACGCGCGGCTGGGGGAGTTGGCGGTGAGGTGGTTTAATCGGGAGAGGGGGTGATGGAGATTGGAGATCGG
>CAZRTM010000103.1:1930-15168 GCA_964602995.1 uncultured Ardenticatenaceae bacterium | reverse complement strand
ATTGGGGGAGACTCACTCAGTCGGGGATTTAATCATAGTAAATCAGGGAATCAGGTGAATCATAGTTCAGGACGGGGTCTGAACTATGATTAGAATGATTGAATGATGGGCTATGATTGCGGGAGACTCAGTCGGGGATTTAATCATAGTAAATCAGGGAATCATAGTTGAAGACAAGGAGGAGATTGATGGCGGAGAAGGGGGTAAGAAGTGGCGTGGTGAAGGGGCAGTATCCGTTGTCGGGGCTGACGGGGAAGGTGATTGGGTGTGCGATGGAGGTGCATCGTGTGTTGGGGAATGGTTTTCAGGAGGTGATTTACCAGCGGGCGTTGGCCAGGGAGATGGCTTTGCAGGGGGTTTCCTTTGCGCGTGAGTTTGAGATGGCAATTATGTATAAGGGGGATCAGATCGGCACCCGGCGCGTTGACTTTTTTGTGGAGGAGCAGGTTATGGTGGAGATTAAGGCGATTACGGAGTTGCAGGACGTGCATCTGGCGCAAGCGATTAATTATCTTGAGGCATATGGGCTAGAGGTGGGGCTGCTGATTAATTTTGGCAGCCGCTCGCTGGAGTTCAAGCGGGTGATGAAACCTAGGAGGGTGTCTGAACTATGATTTGAATGATTAAATGATGGACTATGATTAGGGGCTCATTCGGTCGAGAGTTTAATCATAGTAAATCAGAAAATCAGATGAATCATAGTTGAAGATGGTGTCTGAACTATGATTTGAATGATTAAATGATGGACTATGATTAGGGGCTCATTCGGTCGAGAGTTCAATCATAGTAAATCAGAAAATCAGACGAATCATAGTTGAAGACGGTGTCTGAACTATGATTTAAATGATTAAATGATGGGCTATGATTAGGGTAGTTGAGAGACTCCATCATAGTAAATCAAAAAATCAGATGAATCATAGTTCAAACGACTAACTGATGGGCTATGCTTAGGAAGCTCGCTCGAGGATCCAATCATAGTAAATCAAAAAATCAAACGAATCACAGTCAAAGAACCGCCTTGAGACTCACCTAATCTCCGACTAGAGACCCACAACGGATTAGACCCCGCCTTCTATACTTGCTACTCCTGAATGTTATTTTGAAGAGGAGTAAGCAGATGAAGCCTATTATTCAGTTGGAAAATGTCAAGCGTTCTTTACCGTTTGGCGACCAGATTATTCATATACTGAGCGGGATTAGCTTTGAGGCGAGTGCGGGGGAATGGGTGGCCATCTCGGGGCCGTCGGGGTCGGGCAAGACTACGTTGCTGGGGTTAATTGGGGGGATTGACCAGGCGAACGCGGGAAGCGTTATTATTGACGGCGTCCAGGTCCGGGGGTTGGCAGAGTCGAAGCTGGCGCGGATGCGCAACGAGAAACTGGGCATCGTTTTCCAGAACTTTAACCTGATTGCGACGATGACGGCGCTACAGAATGTGGAGGCGCCGCTGTATATCGGGCCGAACCGCCACAAGGCGCAGAAGATGGCCACGGAGATTCTGCAAATGGTGGGCCTGGGCGACCGGCTGCACCATCTGCCGGGGCAGCTTTCCGGCGGGCAGCAGCAACGAGTGGCCATTGCGCGGGCGCTGGTCAACCGGCCGCGCATTTTGCTGGCCGACGAGCCAACGGGCAACCTGGACAGCGCCACCAGCGAACAGGTGCTGGACCTGATTGGTAGGTTGCAGCAACAACTTGGCCTGACCGTTATTATGGTCACACACGACCCGCTGATTGCGGCGCGGGCCGACCGCGTGTTGCACATGGTTGATGGGCAGTTTGTTTCCGACCGGCGCGCGGCTGCGCCACAGACTATGACCAGGGAGGTGGCGTTATGAGGCTGGTTAGTTCTGTGAGCGTCTTTGCAACTATGGCACTACGCAACATTCGCAACGGTGGGCAGCGCATGATCGTCGCCGTGCTTTGCATCCTCTTCGGCGTGATGTCCCTGGTGGGCATGTCTACGGTGGCGGAACGGCTGAGCACGTCGATATTGAGCGACCCGCGCCTGCGCCTGGGAGGCGATATGGAGCTGAGACCCGGTGGGGCGGACCACGTGACGCCAGAGCACCTGGCGGAGTTCGAGGCTTTGCGCGAGAGCGGACAGGTCACAGCGTTCATGCCGCTGGCCCATGATAACTCCGTGACGCTGCGCACGCGAGATTCAGGCGAGTTACACTTCATTGACATGGGCATTGGCATTGACCCGCAGCTCTATCCCCTGGTTGGCGACTTTGTGATGCAGGAGCCAGGAGGGATAGAGGCCGCCGAGCTGTTGAAGCAAAGCGGCGATGTAGTGGTGACCAGGGACCTGGCCCAGGAGTTGGGGTTGAGTGTTGGGGATTCGATTCACGTGGGGAGTCTGAATAGAGGCAGGGCGATTGAGGCTCTGGTGCGCGGCATTGTGGGCCAGACGCCGGATGGTTATGGCAGTCGCGTCTACTACAACCTGGAGACGGCGCAACAGCTTGAGGGCAATGAGACCCATATCGACTCCATTGTATTGACCGCGACCGACCCTGACGCGGTGCAGGCTATCTACGAGGAAAAGGGGTGGTGGGCCTTTCCGCTTGAAGGTTATGCTGCGACGTTGCGCGATACGCAGGAAATGTTCGACCTGACGCTGAAGGGTGCGGGCATTCTAGGGCTGCTGGTGGCAGGCATTGGCATTGCCAACACTATGCAGGTGTTGTTGGCGCGACGTAGCCGCGACATCGCCATTTTCAAGACGCTGGGTTACAGCCAGCGCCATATGCTGGCGCTGTTTATGATGGAAGCCGGACTGTTGGGAGTCAGCGGTAGCGTGCTGGGCGTAGTTGCCGGTGTGCTGATCAGCCGCTGGCTGGTGGTGCTGCTGGGCCGGACGACGACGTTCATGCTGGACTGGGCTGTGCATCCACCTACGCTGGTTCTGGGCCTGTTGGTGGGCATCGTCACCACGCTCATTTTTGCCATGCTGGCCATCGTGCGCGCCAGCAACGTGCGCCCTTCGGCGTTGCTACGCAATGAGCCGGTGACGCCCGATGCGTCGAGCCGCCTGAAGACGATGGGGTTGTGGGTCGTGCTGGCGATTCCTTTCACGGCCGTCACTACCATTATCATGAGATCACTGTCGCAGGGGATTGGCATTGTGCTCTTTGCCGTGGCCGGGCTGCTGGTGATTGGCGGCGTGTTTGCCCTGCTGGTCAAGTTGTTGCCGCGCCTGATCCCCTCACGACCGTTCCCGCTGCTGGGCATTGCTCTGGGCAGTTTGCGGCGGCGTGGGTTATCGTTGGTCTTTGCTATGATCGCGCTCTTTGTGGGCACCATCACGCTGACGATGGCCGCCGTTATCACGCAGGGAGCGCAACGGGAGCTGGATGTACGAACCATCGAAATTGAGGGCTATGACCTGACAATTCTGGCTGATGCGGCCCATGAAGATAAGATTCAGGCAGCGGTGAGTGAGTACCCGGTGGCCGATGTTGGCTATGAGCTGGCGGCACGCCACATCAGTGCTCCCGGTGTGCCCAACGGGGCCTTTGAACCGGTGCTGAGCGGGCAAGCGGCCCTGGCCGGTATGACTATCACCATGGGGCCAGCGTGGGAAGAGCAGGTGCATGGCGTGTACGTTTATGAGCCTCTCGGCCTAACGCCGGGCGCAGAGGTGAAGGTGGAGTTGTTGGATGGCCGTACGGTGGCCCTTCCCGTCGTCGGCGCTTATGACATTGATTTCAGTGTGCCTCAATTCGGCAGCCGGTTTGACCTGTTGATGCACCCTGAGACGTTGCGGGGCATTGCCGAACCGGAGCGGGTGACGTTCAACCTCGACGTGCCTGACGCGCAACTTGAGACCATCACGTCCGAGCTGGGCCAGGAATTGCCGCAGGCTATCGTCATCAATCGCTACGCTTACATGAATCGCTTTGCACAGAGCTACCGGAACCTGTTCGTCTTCGCCGTGGCTATGGCCGGACTGGCATTGCTGGCCGGTATGCTATTGGTGGCCAACGCCGTCAGCCTGGGGATGATCAGCCGCCGCTATGAGATTGGCGTGCTGAAAGCGGTTGGCTACACGCGCTCGCACATCCTGCGCATGTTGACGGTGGAGTATAGCCTGAGTGGGGTGATTGCGGCGGTGGCGGGTGTCATTGCTACGGTGCTGATTCTGGTCATCACCGCGGCCCTGAATGACACCGCGGGTAGCATTCTGACGCTGAACTGGACCACGGCGGCGCTGATGCCGGTGGTCACTGTGGTGTTGACGCTTATCACGGTGCTGATCGCGGCCTGGAAGCCGACGCAGCTACCGCCGCTGACCGTTCTGGCAGCTCAGGAGTAAGTCGTAGGCGAGATATGCCAGGGTCAGCCCTGCCTGTTTGGGATGCCCCTGGCCCTGTCTTGCCCTGATTCCTGCAAAAGGTTAAGGTCTGTTGTATGAACTACATTCGCTCTTTTTTGCGCTCATTTCTGGGTCTGCGCGGCAAGCTGACGTTGACCTACACCGTCGTCACAGTCTCAGCAATGCTGGCCATCGAGGTGCTGGGGATTGCCGGGTTCTTATTGCTGAATAACTGGCTGGGCGCCCCGGAGCAGAGCTACTTTCACGACGTGATCTTCGTCCTTTACCCACGCGTTGCCCCTTATCTAGAAACAGACCCGCCGGATATCGAGGGCTTGCAGCAGTGGGTAGATAGCACCTATGACGCTGGCTATGCCAGCGCCGCGCCGGCCGGTTGGACAGATAGCCCTGCTGCACCCATTGCCGAGGATAAACCATTCTACGTACTCTCGTTAGAGGGGACGATCATGGCGGCTGCGCCGGAGCGCGAGCGTGACAAAATAGGGAAACCGTATGCCCTGCCAAATGTTCAGGGGAGCGGGCGCATGGTCGACTTTGCCAGTGAGGGAAACCTGACGGTTAGTGGTCTCTATGAGTTGGCCCCGGATGGCTCTTACTTTGTGGTGGTTCCGGTGTTAAATCGTGAGACGTGGGAGCCGCTCGCTGTGATGACGCTCTATGTGGAGCCGCCTCCGCCATGGCTGCTGACAATCGGGCCGGAAATTCTGGCTGCTATCTTGTTGACAGCCATTGTGCTGACTGTTGCTGTTGTGCCCTTCGGCGCCCTGTTTGGCTTCATCATGTCACGTGGGTTGACCAGACGGCTGAGGTCGCTGGCTATGGCAGCCGATGCCTGGAGCCATGGCGATTTTGGCGTGATGCCCAACGCCCAGGGCCGGGATGAGCTGGGCGATTTGCAGGAGCGGCTGGTGTATATGGCCAATCAGTTACAGGGCACTCTGGAAACGCAGCAAGAGCTGGTGGCTTTGCAGGAGCGCAACCGGCTGGCGCGCGAGCTGCACGATACGGTGAAGCAGCAGATATTTGCCGCTGCCATGCAGATGCGGGCGGCGCGTAACCTTGCGGATAGAGATCCCGATGGAATGCGAGGGCATATTGAGGAGGCGGAAAAGCTGTTGAAGGCCTCGCAACAGGATCTGACGATGATTATTAACGAGATGCGCCCGGCTGCATTGGAGAATCAGACGCTGGAGCAGGCGTTGCGCTCGCACCTAAAGATGTGGTCGCAGCAGACGGCAATTGAGGGCCGATTCCGAGTTGGAGGCAATGGCCGGTTGCCGGCCGAGGTGGAACGGGCGCTTTATCGCGTGGCGCAGGAAGCGCTGGCCAATACGGCGAAGCACAGTCAGGCTTCGCAGGCGATGGTTGACTTGCGCACCACGCAAGATTACGCCACACTGACCATTGCCGACAACGGCGCGGGCTTTGATATGTCGCAGGTGGAGTCCGAGGGCTTTGGCTTGCAGAGTATCAAGCAGCGTATTGAAGAGCTGGGCGGCACGCTGACGATTAGCAGCAAGCCTGGCAAGGGCACCACGTTGTGGGCAGAAGTACCGTTGCGAAGGAGAGTGGCATGAGTCCTGGTAAGAGCGAACCCATTACCGTTTTGTTGGTGGACGACCACAGTGTAGTGCGCATAGGACTGGCGGCCTATTTTGGCACCCTGCCCGATTTCCAGGTGATTGGCGAGGCAGGCTCCGGCGCCGAGGCGGTGCAGTTGGTGGAGGAGCACGCGCCGGATGTGGTGCTGATGGATTTGCTGATGCCGGGCATGGACGGCGTGGAAGCGACGCGGCAGATTAAGAAGCGCAGTCCGCGCACGCAGGTCATTGTGCTCACGTCGCACCACGACGACGAACATATCTTCCCCGCCATTCGGGCGGGAGCACTCTCCTATTTGCTGAAGGATATCGACCCCGACGACCTGGCGGACGCCGTGCGGCAGGCCCATGACGGCGAGGCGGTGCTTAACCCGCGAGTGGCGACGCGCATGATTCAGGAGATGCAGGGGGCGCGCGAGGAGAAGATTAATCCCTTTACAGAGCTGACGGACCGCGAGCTGGAAGTGCTGCGGCTGATTGCCAGCGGAAAATCGAACCAGGAAATTGCCGACGAGCTGGTTATCAGCGAAAAGACGGTCAAGAGCCACGTTTCGAACCTGCTCAACAAGCTGCACCTGAGCGACCGCACGCAGGCGGCGGTTTATGCCTGGCGCGAGGGTATTGTGCGGCGGGATTCGTGACTGAGAGGCGGGTATCTCTGCTGCTCTTGTTGTGAGCGGAGAGATTGTTAGAATCAAGATTGAACCAGACTCAATTGGCAAAATGAGTTGAGGAGCTGAATATGCCTGGACGAAATGATCCCTGTCCCTGTGGTAGCGGCAAGAAGTATAAGAAGTGCTGCTTGCGAAAGGAGTTGCAGCAGCAGGCGGATGCGCATGCTGCTGTCGAGGAAACGACACCGGCGCTGGTAGCTGTTGCGGAAGAGGAGCGCGACGTCCTGGAAGAGCAGAGAGATGAGTGGTTCGAGTTGTTTATTGATGCACCTTACGAGGAGAAGTGGGCGTTGGTTGACCAGGTGCTGAGCGACACGCCAGAGCTGCTTGATGGAGAGATGCTGTTTGAGATCGGTGATGCGCTTATGGCGCGGGTGGTGGAGCATAACGATCTCGATCGATTTGAGCAGCTACTTGATACATTAGAAAGCGCGAGGCCAGATGCCTTTGCCGCGGAGATCGCCTATTTTGCCGACTGGCGCTTCGATGTTGCATTGCTGCGCAGTGACTGGGAGCGTGCCGACCAACTGTTCCTCGAAGCCGCCTCCCTGATCCGAAAAGATGGCGACCTTTTCCACGAAATGGTCACCGCTCTACAATATCACGGCAGGTTGGACGGACTCATTGCAGGTATGCGGAAGGCTTTTCCCTACCTTGGGAAGGATTGGCTGGTGGAGGACTTCGCTGAGAAATTGGCCGGCTATGAGATTGTCAATTTACTGGCACAAAATTCAGGTCTGACAGCAGAGGACCCGGTCTTGCAGGAACGACTTGAACCGTTGGACATCGAATTCGATCCCGATGTATTGAATCAGCGTCTGGAGTATCATAGCGGCCGCAGAGTGCCTGAGTGGACTCCTGATGACTTTGTACCCTCTTTCAGTGCTGAGCTGAATGGAGACCGGGCTGTTAGAAATCTTGGCATGTTGCTCCATGCCTGGGCTTATTATCTTCATGATGGGGAGGGCCTGACAAGTAGCAAAGCGGAAATGGTTCGCACTCTGCTATTTGACTATCTCATTTGGCGCTATGGAGATGATCTAGAGGAAATTAAAGCTGAGTACAACCGGCGGCCCAAACGGGGAGAGCCTATACTCTATCCAGACCACGCTACGCTTGATCCGTATCTGCGTGAACTGGTTGGTTTTATGAATTCTGGCGTCTATGAAGCCAGCGCCTTGATGGAGACGTTGCCGTCCTGGTTGCGCTTTTTGCAGAAGCATGACCTCATTGATGATGAGCATCGAGCTAAGGTTGAACAGCAGCTTCGCTCTTTGTACGGTAATTTGCTGAAATTTATTGAAGCGAGTAGTTACGACCCGGCGTTGGTTGAGAATTTGCGGGCAGCCTATGGCAAGAGTGGCTGATGTAGAGGCATTCACCGCTCGCTACAGCCCTCGATGCTAAATAATCGCGACCCATAGCTGCGGCCTGAGAGCATTGTGCGGCATGACATCTGGACCGTAGCCGCATCCTGCAACCCACACCACCCTCTTGCGTATAGTCCATTGAATAGTACTGCTTCCCCAAATTAAGAGAGTTAAGTAGTAGGAGGCTACCTTTGAACTGGGCGATTGAGACAATTGGTTTGACCAAACAGTTTGCGGAAAAGGTGGCGGTTAATGAGCTTAATTTGCAGGTGGCCGAAGGCGAATTTTTCGGCTTCCTGGGGCCAAATGGGGCGGGGAAATCGACGACGATTAAGATGCTGGTCGGCTTGCTGCGCCCCACGGCGGGCACGGCGTGCATCCGTGGCGTGGACGTGTGGAAGGATCCGGTGGCCGCCAAGCAACAGATTGGTGTGATGCCGGAAGGGCTGAACCTTTATGAGCGATTGACGGGGCGCGAGTTTATCCGTTTTGTAGGGGTGATGTACGGGCTGGACGAAGCGGTGGTGCAGACGCGTACTGAGGAGCTGCTCAATCTGATGGCGCTGGAGGAGGACGCCGATAAGTTCATCATCGATTACTCCACCGGCATGCGTAAGAAGACAGCGCTGGCTGCAGCGATTATACACACGCCGCGCGTGCTGTTTCTCGATGAGCCATTTGAAGGGATTGATGCGGTCACCGGGCGTGTGATCCGCAACGTGCTGCGCCAACTTACGGGCCAGGGCACAACCATCTTCTTCTCCTCGCACATTCTGGAAGTGGTGGAGCGGCTCTGCACACGGGTGGCCGTCATCGACCGCGGCCGGCTGGTGGCAGAGGGAACGATGGACGAACTGCGCCAGCGCGCCACTGCCGGGGAGGATGCCACGCTGGAAGATCTGTTCCTGCAGGCTGTGGGCGCCGGAAGCCTGGATGGCGAGGGGGAAAGGAAGCTGTCATGGCTGGGATGACGCCGGTGACACCCGAAGGGTTGTTTGGGCTTAATTGGCGGCAGCAAAAGGCGCTGCTCCGGTTGCGAGCAAAGCTTTCTTTTCGCCAGTTCATGGGCGAGAAGGCACAGCTTCTCGTCGCCATCATGACTGTTGTCCTTGCGACGCCTGTGGTCATTGGGCTGGCTATCGCTACGGGCGCTGGTTATCTCTTGTTGCCGGATCAGTGGCCGGTGCGCCTGTTGGCGCTTGTGCTCATCCTCTTCTGGTTCATCTGGAGCGTGGCCCCTGTCTTTTCCTTTAACGTCAACGAAGGGCTGGACCCCACGCGGTTACTCACTTACCCCATATCACGCCGCGATTTCCTGGCGCATATGCTCCTGGGCACGTTACTCGACTACCCCACCTACTTCCTGGTGCCATTCGCCCTTGCCATCATTGTTGGTTTTGGCCTGGGGCTGAGCCTGCCGGTAGTCCTGGCAGCCATTTTTCTGACATACCTGATGATGGTGTTGACCAGCCAGTTGATCATTAACACGTTGGGCGGCATTTTGCGCAGCCGGCGCTTCCGCGACATCACAATGGTTGTGGGCGCCTTGTTGGGTGTGAATTGCTGGCTGATTTTCTCGCTGATGCAGGAGACACTCGAAAATTACCTCTTTGCTAACTCAGGTGAGATACGGCAATTCCTGCAGAGCTGGGAACCGTTGGACACGATGAAGTGGCTGCCGCCGGGAGCGGGGGCCAAGGCGATTGAACAGGCAACGACCGGTGCGTGGGGCGGTGCGCTGCTGTGGTTGGGCTATGCTTTGCTATGGGTTGCCATTCTCGCCTTCCTCTGGTGGCGTGTCACCAATCGCGTTGTGACCGGCCAGGGCTTTGTGGTGGGCAGAGCGCCAGCGGCCAAAGCGGAAGAAGAGAAGGTGGTGGCCAGGCGCGACGAAGCGCGACGCAGCATTTGGGGTTGGATTCCGGCCGACTTGCGATACGTGGCTCTCAAGGACCTGAAGTTGCGATGGCGCTCGCCGCAAGGTCGGATTGGCGCTGTCTATAGCTATCTCTTACCTATATTTGCGACCGGTTTCCTCATCTATTACGACATAACCAGCGGCGCTGAAACGAATCCCTATCTCACGGAGACGATTGCGGCGGCGATTGTGCTTTACACTGCGTTCGTCTACTGGATGAATGGCCAGAATATGCTGGGGTGGGAGTCAACAGGACTTTCCACGCTGTTCCTGACGCCAATCCCGCGCCAGCGGCTGCTGCTGGGCAAGGTGCTGGCTCAGCTTGTGCTGAACAGCCCGCCCATCCTGCTTGGCGCTGTAGTAGCGTCGTTTGTTATGCCTTCGCTTGTTATTGGCAGCTTGCTGCCGCTAAGCCTGGCCACCGGCGTGGCTGTGCTGGCGGTTGACATCCTGTTCTCCGTGCTCTTTCCCTATCCGATGAATCCCGAAAGCCAGTCGGGACAGAACCCCTTTGGTGGGGGTGGCGGCGGAGGCTGTCTGACCGGTATCGCCAATGCCTTCCTGATGCCCGCTGTGATTTTCTTCGTCCTCTTGCCAATCGCCGCACCGCTGGTCCTGGCTCTGGCGGTGGGCTGGCAGTGGGCGGCCGTGGCCGGCGCTATCTTTGGCCTGACCTATGGCGCTGTGCTGGTCTGGATGGTCACGCAGGTGACCGGCGAGCTTATGATCAGCCGTGAACCGGAGATCGTAGACGCGACGCGCTCGAAAGAGAGCGTGAACAAGTAAGCAATTGCGGTGTAATCGCCGGCGGGGAGTCACGTCCTATATCAACTGCGTGATGAGGGGGTGCGGCTACTGTGATGTGGCCTGCACCCTCTTGAAGAAGGCGGTATACTGGCGGGACCGGAATGTACGTGCAGCAAGCACGACAATTAGCTGGAAGTAGCGGCGACGGTGAATGGGCGTGGGCAGCCACTTTTGATGGTGCTAGAGCAGCATAACGTTTCAGGAGTCTGGCAATGAATAATCCCGTCGAGTCTATTGCACTCACAGATAGCAACGTAGACCGGTGGCCACATCTGCTGCGACGTGTGGCAGCGTATGTTGTCGATATAGTCATAGCGTTCGGTGCGTTTGTGGGGGTGCAAACGTTTCTGTTTCCAATTGTCTCCCGGAGGTATGGGGAGGCTTTCATTGAGAACGGCTTGTACCTGGAGCTGTACGTTCTGGCTACTATTTCGCTTCCCGTCTGGCTCTACTTTATCCTCCTGGAGCGGTCCCGGTGGCGGGCTACCATTGGCAAGCGGCTGCTTGGTCTGCGCGTTGCGTCCGTTTCCGGCGATAAGCTCAGTACCGGTCAGGTGGTGGCACGCACGGCTGGTAAGCTCTTGCCCTGGGAGCTGGCGCACTTTGCCGTCAACGTGCCAACCAACCCCTGGATGCAGCCTGATACGGTCTTTTCTACGTGGCGTCTCGTGCTGATCGGCTTTGTCTACGTGCTCCTCTTTGTGTACCTCATAGCCGTGGCCCGGCAGCCGCGGCAGACGGTGTATGATCGGCTGGCAGGGACGGCTGTGGTTCGGGCGAGCCGTTAGCTTACATTGACATTATTTGCCATGACGCTTATCCTGTTTCTCAGTGATTGAGGATTTTTGAGGCTGGCACTGTCAGGTGCTTTTAGGAAACAGTAGGAGGATTAGCGGCATGTGGAATGATTTCAAAGAGTTTATTGCAAAGGGTAATGTGCTCGACCTGGCGGTTGCGGTGATTATGGGTGTGGCCTTTGGCGCCATCGTCACGTCGCTAGTGGACGATATCATCATGCCTATCATCGGCGTGATCCTGGGCGGCATTGACTTTTCAGGATTGGCTATTCAGTTTGGGAATGCTACCATCACCTATGGCAACTTCATCCAGGCGCTGATTAACTTCCTGATTATCGCCTTCGTCATCTTCTGGTTGGTGCGAGTTGCCGAGCGCTTCCAGCGAGAGCCGGAACCGGAACCAGATGTGTTGACGACAGAAGAGCAGTTGCTGATGGAGATTCGTGACCTGTTGCGAGCGAATTTGAGAGAGTAATTCGTTCCTCGTTGCAAGCAATCTATTTAATGTAGCCACGGCGGTCTGCCCGCAAAGGGGGCAGGTGGTCGTGGCTGTTGTTTTGGAAAATGATGAGTGATCTACCTCGACTGAAGCAGTTTCAAACGCTGCTGGAAAATGAAGCGGACCTGGCGTATCTGCCGCCCTCGGCGGACCTGCATTATCTGGCGGGCATTGCCCGTGAAATTCCCACTTATGGCGCTGTGCTGCATCCGGGGGCCTGGGTGGAGGGAGCCTGGCTGGCGCCGGGGCAGCCGCCCGTGCTGGCTCTATCGCGCATGACGGCCGAGTTCGGCGGCTTTAACGATGTAGAAGGGGTCGAGGTGCGCGTGCTGGGCGATTGGGATGATCCGGCGACGCTGGTATCTCGATTGATTGGAGAGGCCAAATTACCGGCCCGGCCGCGCGTGGCTATTGGCGACGAGACGTCGGGCGAGACGATTGTGGCCCTGCAAGCGTTGTTGCCCCAGGCGCACTTTATTTCGGCCACAGACATTGTGCGGCGCATGCGCGTGATTAAATCTGAGGAGGAGATTGCGACGATGCGCCGGGCGGGCGAAATAACAATGGCTGCTTATGAAGCGGTTTGTGAGAAGCTGCACCATGGGATGACGGAGCTGGATATTGTCTCTGAGGTCGATTACCAGTTGCGGGTGCACGGCTCGCTGGGGCCATCGTTCACCACCACCCTCTACTGTTCTGGCCCGGAGCATCCATTAATTTTCGGCAAGCCGCAGCAGACGTGGCCGCGCCAGTTACGGCCGCCAGTGGCTATTCTCTTTGATTTTGGGGCCATTCACGAGGGCTATTGCTACGACTTTGGGCGCACTGTTTTCTTTGGCGAGCCGGATGCTGAGTACCGGCGTATTTATGAGCTGGTCATGGCTTCTCAGGCGGCGGGCATTGCCGCCATGCGCGCCGGGCAGGTGACGGCGGAACAGGTGGACCGCGCCGCGCGCGACGTGATTGAACAGGCCGGCTATGGTGCGGCGTTCCGCCACCGGCTGGGCCACGGCATCGGCATGGATGTTCATGAGCCGCCTTTCCTGACGGCGGGGAACGAGACGGTGTTGCAGGAGGGGATGCTGTTCACGGTGGAGCCGAGTATCACGCAGTTCGACGCCTTCTCGGCGCGCGTCGAGGATGTGGTGGTGGTGCGTGAGGGCGGCGGCGAAGCGCTGACGACTGGGGCGCGGGAGATGCGGGTTGTGGAGTAGGATTTTTTTGCCACGAA
>CAZRTM010000103.1:0-1830 GCA_964602995.1 uncultured Ardenticatenaceae bacterium | reverse complement strand
TTAGCTGTTAACCTCCAGCGCTTTCTTGACGACTCCTGGGCGGGCCAGCAGGCGTATGGCAAGCAGCCCTGCCAGCACGTAGACAAATCCCTGGATGTTGATGACTGGGACAATGCCGAACTTGTCCCCGGCGAAGCTGGCGAATCCCATACCGGCCAGCATCAGCAGGGCCATGGTTGTACTGAGAGCGCCGAACACGCGGCCGCGATAGGAATCGGTGGTGTTATTTTGCAGGAGTGTGGAGAAACCAGCTCCAACAGCGGCGGCGGGTAGGCCAACCACGATAAACAAGATCAACGCGATCGTGAACCCGGTGAAAAAGGCGGGATAGTTGAAAATGGCAAGGTCAATCAGGCCGAACACGATGGCACTGGGACCCAGGATAGCGGCCGGTTCCAGGCGGGTTGCGACCCGGGCCAGCAGCACACCGCCCAGTAATCCGCCCACAGCCTGTGCCGACATCAACCAGCCTAGCTCCAGCGCCTGGCCGTGCAGGACGTCGGTGACAAATGGAACAAAGAGGACGGAGAGCACGCCTTCGCCGATGGCCGTGATTGCGGCAATTGTGAATAGCCCTAGCAGCAGGCGGTGCCCTCGCATCAGCCGCAACCCCGCCAGCCACTCATGCCAGATGGCCATGAACGAACCTCGGCCTGTTTGCTCTGACGGGCTGGTGCTGGCGGCGCGCGGTGTTTGCCTGATTAGCGCGATGAGCAGCGCGGCGATGAGATAGGTGGCGGCATCAACCAGGGCCACGCCGGTCAGACCCACGGCGAAGGCCAGGATTCCGCCCAGGGCTGGACCTATCAAGCGGGCCAGATTGTCGTTGAGTGCGTTCATCGAATTTGCGGCCAGGAGATGCTCTTCTCCAACCAGGGTGGGGAGTAAAGCGTTTTCGGCAGGCCCAAAGAACTGCGACAGCGCCGATTGGGTAAAGGCGACGACGTAAACTATCCACAGCATCTCAGTGGAACGCACCAGCAACAGGGCGAGCAGCACCAGGGCCTGGAAAAGGTTAATGATGACCATCGTTCGCTGCCGGTCCCAACGGTCCACAAAGACACCCGCCATCGAACCAAGCAACACCCTGGGTATCGTCGCTGCGATAAACATCGTGCCCGTTGCCAGAGTGGAGTTGGTCAGATCAAATACATAGGCAGGGAGCGCAATCTGCAGCATCCAATTGCCGCTGATTGAGATAAGCCCGCCAAACCAGAGCAGTGCAAAGTTCCGTTCCCGTAAGATTGGTGGTATCACGACCCCTCCATACAAAACAGCGTCATAATAGTTTGAGGATTTATTAAAAAGTATGCATGAAATATAATAAAATATAATTTTCATTTTGATTTTAACCACAACTGCGTGAAAAAGTCAATTGCACAGTGTGCTGCTGGCTACGGGTATGGTGGGAAAAGTGTCACCGTCCTTATTGCGTATTGCGCGAGAAGCTGGCGCCGCTGGTTGTGCGCTGGGGAGCTTGGGGTAGGGAGCGCGGCGCGAGAGGAGCGCATTCCGGCAGCAAAGTACGGTCTTAGGAGGAGGAAAGGTAGGGAAGTCACCCATAGGTTTCTGCTGCTGCCTGGGGTATTGTGTCAGGAGAACATCAACGCGGCCGGTCACTGGCACCCAGAGATCCTTCGCTCCGAAGACTCCGCTCAGGATGACACGTCAGCGTGACGGAGGGTGATTGGACTGCGCTCAGGATGATGCATCGCTAGCCGTCATTCCGAGGCGAATGCCGAAGAATCTCACCGTGTCGAACCAGAGATCCTTCGCTCCGAAGACTCCGCTCAGGATGACGAAAGGATGCAGACTGCGCTCAGGATGACG
>CAZRTM010000102.1:0-15894 GCA_964602995.1 uncultured Ardenticatenaceae bacterium | reverse complement strand
TGCCGCGCCGCCTCGAAGAGAATGACGGCGGCGGCAATGGCGGCATTGAGCGATTCGGTGCGGGCGTGCATGGGAATATAGACGCTTTGTGTAGCAAGCTCGCTGGCTGCCGTGCCGGGGCCGCTGGCTTCGCTGCCGATGATTAGAGCCGACGGCTGACGCCAGTTGGCCTCTGTATAGGGCAGTGTGCCATCGATAGTGGCCAGGTAGACGGCGAGACCTTTCGTGACCTCCCTTATCTGTGCCCACTCCATTCTATGCACCGGCAGGCGTAGGTGAGCGCCCATAGCGCCGCGAATCACTTTGGGGTTATAGAGGTCTACCGTGCCCGGCCCCAGCAGCACGCCGTCCACACCGGCCGCGGCAGCAGTGCGCAACATGGCGCCCAGATTGCCCGGCGTGCGTACAGCATCCAGAATGAGGAGCAGGTCGGGATGTTGGGGCAGGGGACGCGGCTCCATAGGCAGCACCAGGAGGACGCCGGGCGGCGTGACCACATCGCTCATGGCCGACATCACCTCCTGGCTGACCATGAATGGTTCGCCCGGACTCTGGGCCAGGAGCGCCGCGTTCTGCGGGTCGCTTAACCAGCTCTCGGTGTAGAAAAGGAAGCGAGGTGTGCGCCCGGCGCTGGCGACCTCGTCCAGCCAGCGGGCGCCTTCCACCACAAAGGCCTGCTCCCGCTCGCGAAAACGGCGATCTTGTTGCAGGCGGCGGACGTATTTGACTTTGCTGTTGGAGGTGCTGCTAATCATTCCCAGGACCATCTTCATTTGACATGGCAACGCCTTAATCTACAATACATGCCAACATCGCGACTTCGTCCAGTGTAGCATGTATCGATTCTAATAACCGGATACGGGGTTTTGGAGTAGCCGATAGCTAATGACTGACTCCATCACATCATCTGCACCGCAGCATGTGCGCACCGCCGCAGACAGCACCCTATCGCTTCGAAAGCGTGGCCTGCCACGGCCATTGCGCCGCATCCTCTCGTTCCTTTTCGTGCTTCTGATCCTGGCCTTTATGTGGGAAGGCGTCAAGTGGATCGGCGGCACCCCCTGGTTCCCCGAGACGAACCCCCTGGGTATCAGCCACAATCCACCGTATCGCTTCAAATTTGCTTCTGACCTGAATCTGCCGCACTTGTGGGATATTGCGGCCGCGTTTGGGCAGCCGTCACGCCGTAATGGGCCGCCGCTGATTTCGACGCTGGCCGACGCCGCCTACTTCACCTTTCGCGAGGCATTTGTCGGTTTTCTGTTTGGGGCGGCGCTGGGATTACTGCTGGGTATCATCTTCGTCCACTCCAATTTGCTGGAGCGCGGGCTAATGCCCTACGTGGTTGCCTCGCAGACGGTTCCAATTCTGGCCATTGCGCCAATGGTCGTCATCTGGCTCAGTGCCGGGTGGCTGTCGGTCGCCGTCATCGCCGCTTACCTCACCTTCTTCCCGGTGACCATCAATACCCTGCGCGGCCTGCGCTCGCCAGACCCCATGGCGCTGGAGTTGATGGACAGCTACGCCGCGTCACGTTGGGACATTCTCTGGAAGCTGCGTTTTCCGGCCGCGCTGCCCTACATCTTTACCGCGCTCAAAGTCTCGGCTACGGCCAGTGTGGTGGGAGCCATCATCGGCGAGCTGCCTTCGGGCATTCGCGGCGGTCTGGGCGGCGCTATTTTGAACTTCAATTCCTACTACATTTCGGGACCCAGTCGCCTGTGGGCGGCGATCATCGCTTCGGCCGTGGTCGGTATTGGTTTTTATGTGCTGGTCACCATTGTCGAAAGTCTGGTCCTCAAGGGTCGCCAGCGTGTTGAGGGCTGAGGCCCGTCTGAATTCTGAGCTATCAGGAGCTACCTGCTTATGTCGGAGCTGTCACCTATGAACCAACCTGTCGTCTTCATGCAGAATGTGACTAAGATTTTCGGCGAGGGGAGTGCCAACCAGACGATTGCACTCAAGGATATCGATCTGCAGATTGAGCAGGGCGAGTTCATCTCCCTGATTGGCCCTTCTGGCTGTGGCAAATCGACGTTGCTGCGGCTGGTGGGGGACCTGATTAGGCCCAGCTCGGGCGAGCTGGCGGTGAATGGCAAGCCGCCGCACCAGGCGCGGCTGGATCAGGATTACGGCATCGTTTTCCAGGCGCCGGTTCTCTATGAGTGGCGTAGCGTGCTCAAGAATGTGCAACTGCCATTGGAGCTGCGCGGCTATTCTCGCTCAGAACGGGAGCAGCGGGCGCGTGAAATGCTGGCTCTGGTGGAGCTGGATGGCTTCGAGCGCCATTATCCCTGGCAGCTATCGGGCGGTATGCAGCAGCGGGCGTCGATTGCGCGGGCGCTGGCCATTAAACCGGCATTGTTGTTAATGGACGAGCCGTTTGGCGCCCTGGATGAGATGACGCGTGAGCGTATGAACATGGAGCTGCACAACATCTGGCGGCGCACGAAGACGACGATCATTTTCGTCACGCACAGCATCGCCGAGGCGGTTTTCATGTCAACCCGCGTGGTGGTCATGTCGGCGCGCCCTGGGCGTATTACAGAGGTGCTGGATATCGACCTGCCCGTGCCGCGCACCTATGAGACGCGGGAGACAACGCGCTACTTTGAATTGGTGAACGAGGTGCGAGATCGCTTGCGTGATGCGGAGGCAATGGCGGCATGAGTGAACGTCCGAGCATTGGCGCTCCACCAGAAGGCGCAGAGGTGGATAGCACTGGCTTCAGCGACGTGGCCGTTGCGGTAGATGCAACGCTGGCTGGAGGCAACTGGCGACGGATGTTGGGCCAATACCTGCCGGCGATTCTTATTTTTGTGGGTGGTTTACTGCTCTGGGAGTTTTTCGTCCGCTTCTTCGAAATCCAACAGTTTCTACTGCCCAGTCCGTCCGTTATCTGGGTCGCTTTCCGCGACAATTTCAACCGGCTGGTGCACATCGGCTGGTTCACGACCAAAGAGGCGCTGGGCGGCTTTGCCATTGGCTGCACGGTCGGGATTGTGGTGGCTCTGGCGACGGCGCGTTGGACCGCGGCCAGCGAGACGTTGATGCCGTTCGCCATCGCTGCCAACTCGGTGCCCATCATCGCCTTTGCGCCCATCCTCAACAACTGGTTTGGCATCGACAATCCGCTTTCCAAGATGGCTATTGTCGCCGTCATCGTTTTCTTCCCCATGATGATTAATACAGTCCGTGGGCTGACTCTGGTGGACCCCTCGGCGCTGGAGCTGATGCGCTCTTATGCTGCCAGCGAATTCGAGATTCTGTTCAAGTTGCGCCTGCCCAATGCGCTGCCCTATATGTTCAATGCCTTTAAGGTAGCAGCGGCGCTGAGCATGATTGGCGCGGTGGTCAGTGAATATTTCGGCGGCAACCGCTCGGCGCTGGGGGTCTTTATTACGCAAGAGGCAGCGCAGTTTCGCTTCGACCGCGCCTGGGCGGCAATCATTATCGCTTCTATCGTGGGCGTGACCTTTTATCTGGTGATTCTGGCTATCGAGCGGATGGTGATACCGTGGCATGCGTCGGTGCGTTCGTCGGAGCGTGGGTAGGTTTTTTGCCACGAATTGCACGAATTTTCACGAATTTTTTGGGTTGTTTTCTGGGTTTGTTGTTCGCAAGCAGGTTGATGTATGTGGATGGGGGTCCTGCCTTACCCTCGTTCGTGAAATCTGTGACACCGAACTTCGTTCGGGCTTCGTGGCAAAAAAGGAAGTGCGGTTTAGGAGAGTTTTGGGTGGTGGTTTTTGGTGGCATAGTGGATGTTCTATTGTTCAGGAGGTTTGGAGATGAAGAGTTGGATGAGATTGGTAGTGGTGTTGCTGTTGTTATTGGTGATGTCGCTGGTGGTGGCTTGTGGCGGCGGCGAACCGGCAGCGCAGGATGGAGGTGATAGCGGGCAGGTTGATGAGAGCGGTGGTGAAGAGCCAGATACGGCAGGTGAGAACGAGGCAGCCAGCGGCGAGCTGATTCCGGTGCGCTTGCAGTTGCAATGGGTGGCTCAGTCCCAGTTTGCCGGCTATTACGCGGCGCAGGCTCAGGGCTTTTATGAGGACGAGGGGCTGGATCTGACCATTCTGGAAGGCGCTGTGGAGATTGTGCCGCAGCAGGTGGTGGCCGCGGGCGACGCCGAGTTCGGCATTGCCTGGGTGCCCAAGATGCTGGCCTCGCGCGAGCAGGGGGCCGATCTGGTGAACATCGCTCAGGTGTTCCGCACCAGTGGTACGGTGCAGGTGGCCTGGGCTGATTCGGGGATTGAGACGGTCGAGGATTGGGGTGGCAAGCGCGTTGGCACCTGGGGATTCGGCAACGAATGGGAAGTATTTGCTGCTTTGCGCCAGGCGGATATCGACCCTGACGATCCGAATCAGGTGACCATTGTCCAGCAGCCGTTCGATATGTCCTTGCTGCTCAACCGCGAGATCGACCTGGCGCAGGCCGAGACCTACAACGAGTGGGCGCAACTGTTAGAGGCGACCAATCCAGAGACGGGAGAGCTATACCAGCCCGAAGATTTCACCGTCTTCGATTACAATGAGATTGGCACCGCTATGCTCCAGGACCACATCTTCACCCGTGAAAGCTGGCTGGCGCAAGAGGGGAATGAGGACGTTGCCCTACGCTTCCTGCGTGCCAGCCTGCGCGGGTGGGTCTTCTGCCGCGACAACTTTGAGGAGTGCGTGCAGATTGTGCTCGACAATGGCCCGACGCTGGGCGAAGGGCATATGCGCTGGCAGCTAAACGAAGTTAACGCCCTGATCTGGCCCTCGCCGGATGGCATTGGGGTGATGGATCAGAACCTCTACCAGCAGACGGTGGACATTGCGTTGGATTTCGAAGTGCTTGCCAACACGCCGGACGACGCGGCGCTGCGCACGGATCTGGCTGAGCAGGCGGTGGCTGACCTGGAAGCGGATGGCGTTGACGTCTTTGGCGAAGGGTATGCGAAGCAGGATGTTGAGGTGACGCCGGGCGGGGAATAGGTGCCATAGGCAGGTGCAGAATTCAATTCTGCAGCTAGCGGGGAAACCTGTTGAAACAGGTTGGGAGAGGTCTCAGCTTGTTAGCAACAGGTTTTCCTGTTTTTTGGTGGTGATGGTTTGAGGAGAGGGTGAATGATTCTGGTGACAGGGGCGGCGGGGAAGACGGGGTTGGTTGTGATTTCGCGGTTGGTGGCGCTTGGGGCGGAGGTGCGGGCGCTGGTGCGCCGTGAGGGGCAGGTGCAGGCAGCGCGGGCGGTGGGGGCAAGGGAGGTGGTTGTGGGTGATATGGGTGATGGAGCGGCGGTGAGGCGCGCGATGGTGGGGGTGAGGGCCGTTTACCAGATTGCGCCAAATATGCACCCGGCCGAAGTTGAGATGGGGCGGCTGGCCCTTGATGCGGCGAAGGGGGCTGGCGTGCAGCACTTTGTTTATCACTCTGTCTTGCACCCACAAACGGAGGCGATGCCCCATCATTGGCGCAAGCTGCGTGTGGAAGAGATGGTTCTGGAGTCGGGCATACCGTTTACGATATTACAGCCAGCCGCTTATATGCAGAACCTGCGTGGAAGCTGGCAGGCCATTGTTGAAGAGGGTCGTTACCGGGTTCCCTATCCTGTTTCCAGCCGCCTGAGCCTGGTGCACCTGGATGATGTGGCGGAGGTGGCGGCGATGGTCTTGCTGGACGGCGGCGAGCATGAAGGGGCGACGTATGAGCTGGTAGGCAGCCCGCCGCTTTCGCAGACGGAGGTGGCGCAGGAGCTGAGCCGCGTGTTGCAACAGCCGGTGCAGGCGCAGGCGATTGACCTGGAGGAGTGGCAGCGCAACGCGCAAAACGCCGGTATGGGGGCACAAGCGGTTGAGGATTTGTTACGAATGTTCCGTTACTACGCGGCCAATGGCTTTGTGGGCAATAGCAATGTGCTGCGCTGGCTACTAGGCCGCGCCCCCCGTTCCCTGGAGGAAGCGATTCGAGACCTGGCGGCAGAATAAGGAAAACCCCAGCCACGCCCCAATCTCCAATCTCCAATCTCCAATCTCCAATCCTCTACCCACACAAAGAAGCACGCAGCTTTGCCTTTTGAATCTTACCCAAGGCATTGCGCGGCATCTCGTCCACAAAGAGAATCTGCCTGGGGACTTTATACGCAGCCAGGTGGCGGCGGCAATGCTCGATGATTGCCTCTTTGTCCACAGTGACGCCGTCGCGAGGCACAATGACGGCGGTGACGCGCTCGCCCCATTTGGCGTCGGGGCAGCCGATGACGGCAGAGACGGCGACGGCGGGATGCTCGGCCAGCACCAGCTCCACTTCTGGCGGGTAAACGTTATAGCCACCGCTGATGACAAGATCTTTGCTGCGCCCTTTGAGCGTGTAATAGCCGTCCGGCTCGCGCAGGCCCAGGTCGCCGGTCTTCAGCCAGCCATCGGCTGTGAAGGCTTCGGCGGTCTTTTCTGGTTGTTGCCAGTATCCTTTGCAGACATGCGGGCCTCGTATCTGCAGCTCACCAACCTCGCCGTCGGGCAGCAGCTCGCCGCTCTCGGGATCGACGATGCGCACCTCAACGCCGGGCAGGGGCTTGCCCACGGAACCGACGCGCCGCTCGCCCCATAGCGGGTTAGAAAGGTTCATGCCCGTTTCCGTCATGCCGTAACGCTCCAGCAGGGTGTGGCCAAAGGTCTCCTGGAAAGCGAGAAAGACGTCATCGGGCAGGCGGTCAGAGCCTGAGGTTAGCAGGCGCATGTGGCTGAGGTCGTAGCTGGCGGCGTCAGGAACATCGAGCAAAAGGCGGTGGATGGTGGGAACGGCCATGAAGACGGTGCAGCGACGCTCTACCAGCGTCTGCAGCGTGCGTTCGGCGTCAAATTTGGGCAAGAGCAGGGTGGCAGCGCCGGCGTTGAGGGCACCGTGCAGGGCCACGACCAGCCCGTGAACGTGGAAGATTGGCAGAACGTGGAGCAGAATGTCGTCTTCCTGCCAGCCCCAGGCTTCGTGCAGAGCATCGATGTTGGCGGTCAGGTTGCCGTGGGTGATCATCGCCCCTTTGGGGCGGCCGGTGGTGCCGCTGGTGTAGATCATCAGCGCCGTGTGCTGTGGGTCATCCGGGATGGGCGGGAGCGGGTCGCCGGCGCCAGCGGCGGTTGGTAGCTCGTGTAGCTCTGCCTCCTGCAGAAAGATGATGCGTTCCAATTGGGGAAGCTCGTTCTCTAACTGGGACAGGGTGGAGCGGGAGGCAGCAGTGGCGATGAAGAGGCGCGCTCCGGCATCGTCGATGAAGTAACGCAGCTCTTGTAGCGGGTAGCCGGGGTTGAGGGGCAGGGAGATGGCCCCCAGGCGCATGATGGCAATGTGCAGGTAGATGAAGGAGAGTGACTTGGGTAGCTGGAGCGCCACCCGGTCGCCTGACTCGACACCGAGTTGTTGCAGGTAGCGCATGGCGTTTTCAATGTTCTGGCCAAGCTCCCGGTAAGTTACCTGTAGGGGCGGGTCGTCCTGGCATAGAAATTCAAGCGCCACTTTGTCGCCGTACGTTGTGCAGTTTTCAGCCAGTTTGTGCAGGAAGGTCATTTGCGTTGCGCCTCCTATCATAGCAAGCAGGTCAGGCATTCGTGATTGGGTTAATTAGAGGCCAGCTCCTCTAGCTGTTCCAGGGAGGTCGAGCCACTCTGACGCCGGAAGAAGGTGGTTTCGCCAGGGCTGGCGGCATCGGCCACGCGCTGCACATGTTTGGGAAGGGCGTTAGGCGGTTCTTCCCCTGGAGCAAAGTAACGGAACTCAGCCGCTTCTGAATTGGGCGTCAGGAGCCCACCAGTGACCGTGGCGGTGAAGGTCAGCACGAGCTGCTGTTTGCCCGGCTTCGCATAGACACCAGAAAGGTGGGTGAGTCGCACCTGAAGCCCCGTTTCCTCTCTTGTCTCGCGCACAGCGGTTTCCCAGGGCGCCTCCTGGCCCTGCCGCCCGCCGCCAGGCAGGTTCCAGACGTCGTAATCGTTGCGCCGCACCCAGAGGACTTTGCCTTCGTCGTCGCGGATGATGACGAAGGCGCCAAAACTCCACTCCGGAGCAGGTTCAATGGGCGGCAGGCGGCGCACAGAGCGAACCAGATCTCTTGCCCCGTGCATAGCGCCGAGGAATAGATTGAATCCGGTTGGCAACTGCTGTCGCCCCCAGTAAGGGGAACTGGTAGTATGGTTGAGAGCACGCTGCACGCGCTCCTGGTGTAGCGAGAACATTGGTTGGGGCAGGGGAACGACGGGCAGGAAGCCGGCCTGGAGCGCTTCATCTGATTTGGTGATCGCTCCACCACGTTGGATGCAACGGAACGTGAAGATCAACATACCATCCGGTTTTTCCTGGCGATAGTAGAGACCAACCAGGCGCACGGCGTGCACTTTCAGACCGGTTTCTTCCTCTACTTCGCGCTCCACCGCTTCGTTGGGTAGCTCACCAGCCTCAACCGCGCCCCCGGGCATGGCCCACGTTCTCGAATCACTACGCGTGATAAAAAGCGCCTGATTGAATTGATTGGTGATGATGCCATCTGCGCTCAATTTCATAGCAAAGCCTTTCCGCCCCTATTCTTTCTGCCGGGCTGTAATGTAAATTCGGCAGAGATCAGTTAAAGTTGATGCTTTATGTTTTGTAGGTTCTAACTGTCGTGTTTTTTGGAGTCAATGGTGAAAACAAATGCTGCCGGTAGCCGCAATCTTAGCGGCTATGTCGAACTAATTCAAAGTAATCCAAACTTTCGCTATCTCTGGACGGGCGAGATTGCCAGTCTGCTCGGCGATTGGTTCAACCTGATTGCCTCAGCCTCCCTGATTGCTCAGCTTACCGATTCAGGCGTCGCCATTGGTGGCCTGTTTGTGTTGCGCATGTTGGCGCCGTTCCTTGTCAGCCCCATTGCTGGTGTCGTCGCCGATCGCTACGACCGCAAGCGCGTGCTGATTGCCGCCGATCTGGGGCGTGCGCTCGTCTTGCTTGGCTTCCTTCTGGTGCGGCGGCCGGAGCATGTATGGCTTCTCTATGTCTTGACCGCGGTTCAGTTGGGGATGAGCGGTTTTTTCCTGCCATCGCGGAACGCTATCTTGCCCGACGTTGTCAGGCGGCACGAGCTGGGGGCTGCCAATGCGCTTGCTGCCGCCACCTGGTCAGTGATGCTCTCACTGGGAGCCGCATTAGGTGGCCTCGTGGCCGGAGAGTGGGGCGTTTATCCCTCTTTTGTCATCGATTCGGGGACGTTTCTGCTCTCGGCGTTCCTCATCTCTCGCATGCAGTACCAGCAGCCCAGGGCAGCGGACAATCCTGATGGTGGCATTGGGGCCGCGGTACGCGAATATTTCGAAGGTCTGAACTATCTATGGCGTCACAAAGATTTTCTGGCTATTGCCCTAAACAAAGCTGCCTACTCGCTGATTGTCTCGGGCGCGTTTCAGGTGATTCAGGTGACGCTGGCGGAACAGATTTTTGTTATTGGCGAAGGAGGAGGCACCAGCCTGGGCCTGATGTACGCGGCGATGGGTGTGGGCACGGGCTTGGGACCGATCCTCGCGCGGCGTATTACCGGTGACCGCAACCGTCCGTTGCGCATGGCCATCGGCGTTAGCTACCTGATTACGGGAGTGGGCATGGCCGTCGTCGCCACGCTGGCCAACTTTGGCGTGGTGTTGGGCGGTATCTTCCTGCGCGGTTTTGGGACAGGCGTGGGTTGGGTCTTTTCGACCCAGCTTTTGCTGCAGCTTCTGCCTGAACGGGTACGCGGCCGTATTTTCTCAACCGAATTTGCCATGTTCACTTTGATGAACGCCGTGGGTGCGGCAAGCACCGGCTGGTTGATCGATGGCACCAGCCTCTCGCTTTCAACTATACTATGGGGAATGGCCGTGCTGACTGTGGCGCCGGCGTTGTTATGGTGGGTGTGGATGGCCGTTGGCAAAGAGGCGCAGCCGCTACTTAATGAGGCGCCGGCGAGCGCTGTTGCAGCGGTGGAACACCTGCATGAACCTTAGATTCTAACATAATTCTGTTTGGCAATGCGTTGCCTGATGTTATAATCAGACAGACTGGGGAAGTGTCGGAATTGGCAGACGAGCATGACTTAGGATCATGTGCCGCAAGGCGTGCGGGTTCGAGTCCCGCCTTCCCCATGTAGGGCGTTGCTGCAGCAACGCTTTCTTTTTTGCTGTTTGTGGCAACCGAGAGATTCGAAAAATTTGAAAGAGGTTTTCTGTGACGCTGACTATTCATACAGAAGAAGATGCCCAACGCCAGTTAAAGGTGACCGTCGAGGTAGCGGAAGAGCGCGTTGAGAAACAGATGCGAGAGACGGCACGCCAGATCGGCCGTGGCGTCAACATTCCAGGTTTCCGCCCCGGCAAAGTGCCCTATCAAGTTTTGGTGCAGCGCATTGGCAAAGAAGCGTTGCGCAGTGAAGCAGTGGAAGAGCTGTTGACACCGATATTTGAAGAGATGCTCTCCCAGGTGGACGTTGCTCCTTATGCTCAGCCCTCGCTTGACGATATGCAGATGGAGCCGCTGGTTATCGAATTTACCATCCCCATGGAGCCAAGCATTGACCTGGGTGACTATCGCTCCATCCGCCGGGAGATCGAAGCGGTTGAGGTGACGGACGAAGCGGTTGAAGAAGCGCTGAAACAGGTGCAAAACAGGCATCAGGTGCTGGAACCGGTGGCGCGCCCGGTGATGAGCGGCGACGTGGTAGCGGTCAGCGGTACGGGCGAAATTGTTGAAGAGGAGTCCACAGAGGTCATTTTCGACGAAGAGCGTATTGAGCTGTTGATGGACCCCGAGATCACCTTCCCCGGCACCAGCTTCGTCGACAACATCATCGGCATGGAAGTGGGCGACCAGGGTGAGTTTACGATTGCGTTCCCCGAAGACGAAGAAGACGAAACCGTGCAGGGCAAGGAAGCGACGTTCAAACTAACTGTACTGGACGTGAAGAGCCGTTACCTGCCGGAGATTGACGACGACCTGGCGCGTGAAGAGGGTGATTATGAAACCCTGGACGAGCTGCGCGCGGCGCTGCGAGAGGATCTGCAGGAGCAGGCCGAGCAGGAGGCGCGGGATAATCTGTTCGACAGTGTGATGGACGAAATGCTGGAGAACGCGACGCTGGTCTACTCTCCGATAGTTGTTGACGAGGAAGTGGAGAGTAACTTGAATAACCTGAAGGAACAGGTGACGCAGATCGGTTGGCAGTGGAATGACTATCTAACCCTGCAAGGCGAAAGCGAAGAGGCGTTGCGCGAGCAGTTGCAGGAGCAGGCCGAAGAGCGGGTTCGTCGTGGGCTTGTCTTGCGTGAATTTGTGCAAAGGGAGCGGCTGAACGTCGATGAGAGCGAGGTGGAGCAGGCCATTGAGGAACGTGTGGGCCGCTTCGACGACAACGAAGAGCTGCGAGAGCAGATGCGTGACTTCTTCCGCCAGGGGCAGGGTCTGGAAATGTTGGGCAGCCAACTGGTCATGGACAAGGTGCATGAGCGCATTAAAGAGATCGTTACCGGTAACGCGCCCGATCTAGAAGCTCTGGAAGCTGCGGAGGCCGAGGCTGAAGCAGCAGCAACTGACGAAGAAGAATAGAGATAATTCTTACCTGTGCAGAGTACAATAGTGATTACGGACAATTGCTTTGCAACAATCAGGAGATTAATCAGAAATGTTTGAGAACTTTCCTACATCATTAGTTCCCATGGTCATTGAGTCCACAGGCCGTGGTGAGCGCGCTTACGATATTTACTCGCTGTTGCTGAAAGAGCGCATTATCATGCTGGGCACGCCCATCAACGACCAGATTGCCAACCTGACGGTGGCGCAGCTTCTTTACCTGGCGCGCGAGGATCCCAGCCGGCCAATTCGCATGTACATCAACTCGCCCGGTGGGCAGGTGTACGCGGGTATGGCCATTTATGACACAATGCAGCAGGTGGAATGCCCTGTTTCGACAGTGGCAGTAGGCTTCACCGCCAGCTTCGGCACCGTTTTGCTGACGGCAGGTGAACCCGGCATGCGCTATGCGCTGCCCAACGCCACGATCCACATGCACCAGCCACTCGGCGGCGCGCAGGGTCAGGCGTCGGACATCGCCATTCAGGCCCAGGAAATTCTGCGCCTGCGTACCACGCTGAATAATATCCTGAGCAAGCATACCGGACAGCCGGTAGAAAAGATTGAGCAGGATACGGATCGCGACGTCTATATGAGCGCGCAGGACGCCAAAGAGTACGGTCTGGTGGACGAAGTTCTGGCTGAGCCGGGCACTGAACCAGAATCGGCAGAGGCCAACGGCTCGAGCTCCTAAGGGTTCTAAGCGAAGGTTAAATCACGGGGCCGAGGCGGCCGGGCCAAGACGGCCAGGCCGAGAAGGCCATAGTTGATAGCTTTGACGCAGCCGGTAGCAGAAATTTTCCTGTTGCCGGCTGCGTTTTGCTTTTATGGTGTACAATGAGATACAGGTTATTTGCAGCCTGTCTACACACTCTTTATAATCCTTTCGTGCTGAGTGCCGACATCCGGGAATTTTTGCGTCTGAAGCCTGGTTTGCTTCTGCTCGTGCGGGACTAACATTGCAGTCAAAATTAACGCTTATGAACGTCAGTCGCCTCGTCCGTTTCAGCTTTGGCCTTGTTGCCGTCACCATTCCCCTGGTAGCTTTTTTATTAGCACAAATTCCTCCAGGGCAAGGCGGGGTCGCAGAGGCTGCCGTTGCTCTGCTTCCGCAACAAGAGTATGAGCTGGGCGTTTCCTTGCAGATTACGTCTACCAGCACGGCAACCAATACGCCAACCCCCACAGCAACAGGCACTGCCAGCCCAACTGGCAGTCCCTCTGCATCGCCAACGGCTTCGCTGACACCCAGCCGCACGCCCGCCAGCACTCCTCTCTACGTTGATCAGTATGAGCCGAATAATAGCTTCCAGGAAGCGTACTCGACCTCGGCGGGGCTGGTATTGCCGCTGAACACGCTATGGCCGGCGGGAGATATAGATTTCTTCCGCTTCCATGCTAAAGGCGGCTCAGCCTATGAGGTGTTGACGCGTGACCTGGATGCGGGCATCGACACCTTCCTGCGGGTTTATGATAGCAACGGTAGAGAAATTGCCAGCAACGACGATGGCTCACCCCTTTCTCGCGCCTCGCTTGTAACCTTTTCTGCCCCTTCAAGCGGCTTTTACTATGCCAGTGTCACCAACCTGGATCCTTCCGATCCGGCGAACAAGACCTACAGTTTTGAGGTGAAAGAGGTAGTAGGCACTGCCACACCAACATCTGTGGCCAGTGTGGATGATTGTGAGCCGAATGACACGTTCCAATCGGCCTGCCTGATCTTGCTGGACACCACTTATAATTTTGACTTCGTCCCCGTAATACCCGGAGGCGGTCGGGACAACGATTTCTTCCGCGTCTGGGTCAAAGCAGGGTTACACTATGAGTGCGAAACGCTGAACCTTTCCAGCGTCAACGACACGAATATGATTCTTTATTACGGTCCCGGTGAAGAGTTTGGGATCGACGGCAACGATGACAAGGATCGACTGGGCGGCGACCTGGGGAGCATGGTCGGCTTCACCGCAAACTATACAGGCTGGCTTTATGTGCTGGTGGGGCCAGGGCCTAATATGGAGCCAGATTACACACAGTCCCATCTTTACACCTATAGCCTGGAATGTAGGCAGCCGGTGGCAACGCCGACGCCTACCCCCACCAATACGACCGCTCCGCCACCACCTTCAACGGGCGGCAACAATGGCGGCGGTGGTCAGGTAGCCTCGCCTACGCCGTTCAATTTCCCGCCCACGCCGACGGCCTTTGAGTTCCCGACGCTGGCTCCGCCTACGGCGCCCCCCAACGTTGAGATCAACCCCTTGCCGACACGGACGCCAGAAGCCGCGCCGATACAGGAGATTACTGTCGACGTGACGATCTATTATGACGTCAATATGGACGCTATGCCTGATGCGACAGAAGGGATCATGGATGTGGCCGTCATTCTGTACGACAATGGGACCGGTCAATTGTTGTCCTTTGGCACCACCAATGAGGCGGGGAATGTACGGTTCGGGCCTATTTCTGCCAGCAACCCGATTCGTGTCTCGGTTCCCTATCTGAATTACAGCGAAGTAATTAGCGAAAGCACGACGATTCAATTACGCGTTGTGCCCAGACCGCTGCCCGGTGAAATCCCCTGATTATTGTGACAACCACAACTCTGACTCCCGATCCAGGTATTTTGCATGACTGACCCACAGCCAGATCCGTATAGTGCTCGTGACATTCTGGCTAATCGTCCGCTGGTGCTGGCGTTTGGCGCGATCCTGCTTGGGCTTTGTCTGCTGATCGTCTTTGCAGTGCTTATACTGCGTGGCAATGGCCTGGGGCAAGGGAATGCCGGCCCCACACCATTCCCATCTCCAGGTGTCGGGGCAGAGAGCGATGTCATCATATCGGGCATCAGCGGCTCCACGACCATCAGCCTCTCGCTGAACGCGCCGACTTCGTTGCAGGTGGGAAGGCAGACTTTCAGTGTGCGCCCTGAACCTGTGGGCCAGGATGGGCGTTGGGAACCAGATGTGGACGAGGCGCAAACGGCGCAGTGGGTCTATGGCTCTCTGATTAATTACATCATTGGTCTGCCCAACAACAATGAGAACCGCAATCTTCTAGAGACGTTAAGCTCGGGAGATGAATTGCAACTGGCCCTGCGCGACGGTACCCAGCACCGCTTTGCCGTCACCAATCGCGAATATATCTCTGTTGAACGGACTGATGTCTATAATCAGAATATGCCTGGAATCACCCTCATTCTCGTGGGCGATCGCGGCGACGAACGGCTGGTGGTGCAGGGCGACTATGTGGTGGACACGAGCCAGCCTGGAATTGGCGGAGGATCAGGTGGCAGCGTGGTGGAGCTGGGTGAAACGGCGCAGCTCGGCAATTTGCGGTTGAGCGTCAGCGATGCGATGGCGTTGTTTGACCGCCCTGAAGCGCCGCCGGGTTTCATCTTCTACATCGTCAATTTCGAAATTCAGAATACGGGCGCCGAGCCGGTTGACCTCAGCCGTATGCGTTTTGCGCTGAGCGATAATCTGGGGAACCAGTATGCTATGAACCCGCAGGTGGCCCAGGCGGGAACCAATGCGCCGCCGGCCGGGATTCTGAACTCTGGCGAAGTGCGCCAGGCATCGGCAGGCTATCAAATTCCGGCCGGGCTGACCAGTCCTACGCTGCTCTGGCACGTGAGCCGCGAAGGGAGCCTGGGTGAAATTCAGGTAAGTCTGCCCTTTGTGGAGAGCAATGACGGGGTTGCAGGACAGGCGACGGTGAACCTGCAGCGCGCCGAAATTTCTGAGGATGGCACCAGCCTCTTGCTTGCGGGGCAGATAACAAACAACGGTACTCAGCCGCTTGTGGTCCGCGAATCAAACGTGCAGCTGATGAGCAACGGGACGGTGCACCTGATGCTGTCGACAAATCCGGCTTTCCCCTGGTCGGTGCCCCCGGGCCAGACTACGCCCTTCTCCATATCGTTCCAGCGGCCTCCGGTTGCCCAGGCTGAGTTCACCATTCTTAACTTCCCCTTCCAGTTGAATGGTTTGCGCTAGTGTTCAGCTAAGTTGGTTTTTGTATGGCTCGGGCCGGTCTCCTATGGCCGCACCGGCCCCCGCGCCCGCCGCTCTCTGATGTAGACAGGTGGCTCGGTCGGGAGATTAGGACATATGACCATCGCAGATGCCACATATGGTCCTAATCAGCATTTGAGACATATGACCTACCCCCATATCTGGGGTGCAGGTCATATGACTCAAATATAGACCGGCCACAGCAATACGTCATCCTGCCTAAACGCCTTCGCGCTGGGCAGAGGGGGCCGGGTCAACTTCCGGTGAATTG
>CAZRTM010000101.1:2569-15960 GCA_964602995.1 uncultured Ardenticatenaceae bacterium | reverse complement strand
GCGGCCGAGACCGGACAACCAGCCTGGGGATGGGTCTCCTGTCCCTCGTCGTCACAGGAACCACGCATCTTCTGGCGCTCCCACTCGGCCTTTTCCTGCTCAACGGTGGCTATCTGGAGCGAAGCCAGCTTGCGTCCGGCGGCGCCATTAGTTCATTAACCGACTTGATTTTCGATCCGATCATTGCTCTTATTGTCGCCTATTTACCGGAATGGGCGCTATTTCTGATCGGATTCGGGATCATGATGGCCAGCTTTACCCTCTTTGACCGTGCCCTACCCGAGATGACCCTGAGGGAAAGCCAGGTCGGTCGTATGTCTCGTTTTGTTTACCGGCCCTGGGTCATGTTCCTCTTAGGAGCAGGAATTACGACTCTCTCCATGTCGGTCAGCATCTCTCTAAGCATCCTCGTACCTTTGAGCGCCAGAGGCTTCGTGCGGCGGGAAAACGTAATTCCGTATATCATGGGAGCTAACGTGACGACTTTCATCGATACAGTGTTGGCAGCCGTCTTACTAGACAATCCCGGAGCCTTTACCATCATCTTAGTGAACATGGTAAGTATTACAATTGTGTCGGCGTTCGTCCTCGCCACGTTCTACCGCCGTTACGAGCGCGCTTGCCTCGCTTTCGTCCAATGGACGACGACTGGCAAGCGCAATCTGGCTGCCTTCATGATACTGATACTGCTTATCCCGATCATACTGATGATCGTCTAGACGGTTCGAGTAAATTCCTCCGCCCGCCCTTCTGGTGAGGAGGGAGGAAAATAGAGGTTCATATGCATATCTTAATTGCTACAGGGGGTTCTCCACACTCAACTCTGGCCATTCAAGTGGGGGGCGCTGTCGCTCAGTTCGTTGGAGCCAGCCCCACAATACTCACAGTCGTCAAGAACCGCAACGCCCATGAGATTGGCGTCAGGCGACTTCAGCAAGCAGTGACACACCTTCCACCTGGGGTAGAGGAACCGGTCCAAAAAGTCCGGTATGGAGAAGCAGCAACCGAGATTGTCAGCGAAGCGCGCGAAGGTAATTACGATCTGATCGTCCTTGGTGAGCGTAGCCAACACACGCTGCTTTCCCGCCTGCTTAGCCCAACATCCGAAAAGGTGATCATACAGGCCCACTGCCCTGTGCTCATAGCCAAGGTCCCCACATCGGACTTCAACACCATCCTTGTTTGTGATAGCGGCGTCGCCGAAGATCCGCTGCTGGAACGCTTCACCACTCGTCTGCCAGAATTCCTGACACCCGAGACCGACGTTACGGTTCTACATGTTATGTCCCAGATCGGCGCCGCACCCGGTATCCGGGGCTGGGAGTTGCGCGCTGATGCTGAATCGCTTATGAAAGCGCGCACGCCCGAAGGCGAATGGCTGGAGTACGATATGGAGATTCTGCAGGAATCCCCGGCCCAATCCCAGCCCAAAGTGCGGCACGGCAGAGTGGTAGATGAGATTCTGGCCGAGGCAGCTCACGGAAACTACGATCTGATCGTCATCGGCGCCCACCGCGCCGAAGGTTGGCAACGGCTACTACTGGACGATATCGCCCGCCAGATTATACACGAGGTGACACGTCCCGTTCTCGTCCTACAACAACCCAAGCGTTCAACTCACTAAACCAACAGCCCTTTTTTACAATGTGGTTTGACCCGGAGAAACGATTCGTTGCCAGGCTCCTGCTCCACGCTGCTGCGCTGTCCCGTATGCGATCGGCCGTTGCAAATCAAGGCCAACACCTATCGCTGTCCGGCCGGGCACACCTTCGACATCGCCCGCCAGGGTTACGTTAACCTTCTGCTCTCTACAGGCTCGCAACCTGCCATTCGGGGTGATGCCAGAGAAATGCTCAGAGCGCGCCGCCGGTTTCTGGAAGCAGGTCACTACCAGCCGTTGTCTGATCACCTAAACCGGCGGGCAGAAGCCATCATTCGCAGGCAGCCGCACCCCCATCAAGCGCCATACACCATTCTCGACGCCGGCTGCGGCGAAGGCTACTATCTGGGACGCTTACAGCAGTTCCTCGCCCATCATTTCCCTGGCCGCGCCTTCTGTCAATTCGGCATGGATCTTTCCAGGGATGCTGTGCGACTGGCGGCCGGGCAATACAAAGAGATCACGTTCTTCGTGGCCGATACCTACAGGCGCTTTCTTTTTGCCGGGGGAACCGTTGACCTGCTCCTGAACCTCTTTGCGCCACGTAACCCCGCTGAATTTCATCGCGTCATGCGTCAGAATGGCGCCCTATTCATCGTTATGCCAGGTCCCACCCATCTGGTTCCTCTGAGGCATGATTTATCGCTTCTAGACATTGAAGAGGACAAGGAAGATAAGCTCATAGCGCAGATGGAGCCACTATTCCGGCTGGAGGAACGCCACGTGCTGCAGTACGAGATCACACTCGATAACAACGCCCTCACCACTCTGCTGCAAATGACGCCCAACTATTGGCATCTACCTGACGAGACATGGCAGCGTGTGGCCGGCATGGAGCCGCGCTCTGTCCCGCTGAGCTTCATTTCGCTGGAATTTCGCCCGCAGTAACTGAGGTCCTATGATAGCGCATCCAGAATAGAAGGGCGGCCAGAATGCCGGCAAGGGGGACGACCATCAGCGTTGTCAGGCCTGTGGTCAGGGAAGTACGGTCGGCAAGCGTGCCAACAAACCACGCTCCCATACCACCGGGCAGCCAACCAACCCCAATCGCCAGCGATGAGGCCAATCCTACAGCCTGTGGCCATGATTCCTGGGCCATCAACAACGTGACGGGGAACGTCAGGCCAATCATCGCTCCCTGCACGGCAATAGCTGCCACTTGCACGATGCCCGACGTGTGCAACAGAAGCCACAGAACTGGCCCCAGCAAAATAAAACTGGTCAGCACCACAGGCAAGCGCCCCACACGGTCCGAAACGGTGCCGCCGGTCAGACTACCCACTGCCATGGAGACGAGGAGCACCGAAAGCATCGTGTTGGCATTCTCCGGAGACCAGCCCTGGCTCTGCAACCATTCCGGCAAATAGGTGTTCAATGCACCCTGGACCCAGGAGCGAGCCGCCGTCATCGAAATGACAAGGATGACGGCCAGCCATGGCCCAACTCTTACTTCCGCTTTCTGCGCACTGTTTCCAACCGCGTTGCGCCGTCTTTCCTCCAGGCGTGCATCGGCCGGCAAATTACCTAGCTGTAAGAACAGGATCAGGCCGAAGAGCCAGCTGAGGGGTATCAGGAACGTGGTTCCAGGCAGGCCAAGGCGCAAGATGGCCGCGCCTACCAGCAGTGGGCTAAGCGCCGCGCCCAGGTTACCCCCGACCGAGAACAGGGACATAGCCGCTCCGCGCCGCCGGCCTGCCGCCGCTGTCGCCAGCGACGCCGCTGCCGGGTGAAAAGCAGCCGAACCCAGCCCGCCAAGGCCCACAACCAGGATAAGCAACGCATAGGAAGGCGCCAGCCCCGCCAGGCCCATAATGGTGCCGATCCAGATGATGCTAAGAAGGAGCAATAGCCTGGAGTTAAAACGGTCCGAGAGGTAGCCAAAAAGTGGTTGCAGAATGGTAGCGGCACTCGAGGCCACGAGCGCCACGACGCCAATTTGAGCGTAACTCAGCCCCAACTCCTCGATGAAGAGGGGATAGGCAACGGGAAGAAAGTTGTTGGTTAGCTCGAGCGTCATATGGCTGGCGGCAATAAACAGTGCGCCAGAAGAAAGCCGGTCGAGAATAGATGTTAGCTGCATGCTAGTTGTATGTTAGCTATATGGGCCCATTTTTAGCAACGACCGGCGGCTCACGCCACTAGCTGATGAGGTCGCGGCAGGCTAATTAACCATTAACCGGCGACGTTTTCGAAAATGGCAGCCGCCCCCATACCGCCGCCGACGCACATCGTCACCAACCCAAACTGAGCCTTGTTGCGCAGAAGTTGGTCCATAATCTGCACCGTGAGTTTGGCTCCGGTGGCGCCGAGCGGATGGCCCAGTGCAATCGCGCCGCCATCTACGTTTAGCTTTTCCTCGTCAATGCCCAGCTCACGTACGACGGCCACTGCCTGAGACGCAAACGCTTCATTCAGCTCCACGAAGTCAATATCCTCCAGGCTCATTCCGGTGCGCTTCAGCAGCTTCGGTACAGCCTGTACCGGTCCAACGCCCATAATCTCGGGCGGCACCCCGGCCACGGCAAAACCGACAAAACGCAACAACGGCTGCAAGCCCAATGCCTCCGCCTTGCTGCGTTCCATGACCAGAACGGCGGCAGCCCCGTCACTCAAGGGCGAAGAGTTCCCTGCTGTGACTGTACCACCCTGCTGGAACACCGGCTTCAGCGCCGCCAATCGCTCCAGGCTTGTGTCACGGCGCACGTGTTCATCCTGGGCAAAGGTCACCACCTGCCGCTCTGGGCCATTCTCGCCAGGCGTCACCTCTTCAATCTCCAGCGGCACAATCTGGCCCGCAAAGCGATCTTCATCCTGGGCGCGCGCCGCCTTCTGGTGGCTGTGCAGCGCATACTCATCCTGCGCCTGCCGCGAAACCTCATACTGATCGGCAACGCGCTCAGCCGTCAGGCCCATGCTCATGTACGTTTCCGGTTTCTCGTCCACCAACCAGGGGTTGGGGCTGATGCGATAGCCGGTCATGGGAACGAGGCTCATTGTCTCCGCCCCGCCCGCCACAATAACGTCGGCGCCATTAGCAATGATCCGTTCGGCAGCCATCGCAATTGTCTGCAACCCGCTGGAGCAGAAACGGTTAACCGTTGCCGCAGCCACGGCATCAGGCAACCCCGCACGCAGCGCGATGTTTCGCGCCATGTTCAGCCCCTGCACGCCCTCGGGCATGGCACAGCCGATAATCACATCATCAATTTCCGCCGGATCCAGAGCGCCGTCTATCCGTGCCAGCAGATTTCTGATTACAGCAGCGCCCATCTCATCAGAGCGCGTATTTCGTGTCGTTCCCCTCTTCGCACGCCCCACGGCGGTGCGCGCTCCGGCAACGATAACTGCTTCCCTTGTCATGCTGTTCTCTCCTCTGCTTGCCTCTCTAATTACGTAGCGGCTTGCCATGCTGCAACATGTGCATAATCCGCGCCTGGCTCTTCTGCTCACCTGCCAGCGAAAGGAATACCTCCCGCTCCAGGTCCAGGATATAAGACGGTTCTACCCATTGTGGCGCGCTCAGGTCACCACCGCACAACACATACGCCAGCTTTTTACCGATCAGCATATCGTGCTCTGAAGCATACTTGCCCCAGACGAACGACTGCACGCCCAGTTGCAACGCGGACAGCGCGTCACGTCCGGCAGCATATACCGGTTCATCGACCGGCGGGCGGGCGCCCATCTCCACCAGTTGCAATGCTTTCTGTTTGGCCATTGCCAGGCGGTGGTCGCTGTTCATCACGATATGATCACCCGGGCGCAAATAACCCAGCTCCTTACTCTGCCAGGCGCTTTCACCCACCTTTGCCAGCGCTACTTGCTCAAACACCTCTTGCAACACCGGCAGCACGTCCGCATTCGCCGTGCGCATCACGGGGTTCACCTTGCGGCGAAGTAGCTCCATACAACCGCCGCCCGCTGGTACCAGCCCCACACCGACTTCCACGAGGCCCATATACGTCTCGTGATCCGCAACGCTGGTCCAGCCCGCCATCGCCATTTCGACACCACCACCCAACACACGCTGGTGCGGCGCTGTCACCACCGGCTTAGGCGCGTGACGCAACCGGTGAGCAACCGTTTGTAGCTTTCTGACCAGCTCATCAATCTGCTCCCACATTCCCTGGGCGGCGGCAATGCCAATCATGGCAATATTAGCGCCAACCGAGAAATTGTCTCCCTGATTGCCAATGACCAGCGCATCAAAATCACTCTGCAGGCGGTCCAGCGCTGTGTAGCACATCTCAATGATGTCCTGGTCCACAGCATTCATCTTGGCGTGGAACTCAAGCAAGGCAACGCCGTCGCCCATATCCAGCAGGCTGGCGCTGTCGTTGCGCTCAACTTCCTTTCCCGCCGCGCGCAACTGCTCGAGCTTGATAACTTTCTCGTCCGTTCTTAACGGCTCATACTCACACGTCTCAAAGTCATAGTAGCGGCCATCCTGGTAGAAAGCATCGTGCCCGCTATCCAGCATGTCCTGGACCCACTCCGCAACCTCATAGCCGTTCGCTTCCATCTTCTCGGCCGTTTCGCGGACGCCCAACATATCCCACAGCTCGAAGGGGCCCGCCTCATGGCTGAAGCCCCAGCGCAGTGCGTCGTCAACATCCTGGATGTTGTAGGCAATCTCAGGGGCCACGTGCGCCGCGTAGGCCAGACTAAAGTAGAGCAGGTGGCGCACGTATTGGGCCGCTCGATCATCATGCTCCAGCAGTGCCTGCAGGCGCTCTCCCAGATCCTCGATCTTGCGCACCTGGCCTACCGAATCGAAGCGTACTTTCTGCGGTGGGCCGTACTCCAGCGTTTCCGGATCCAGCGTCCAGAACTGGCGCTGCCCATCGACAAACTCCTGCTTATAAAAACCCTGCCTCGACTTATTGCCCAACCAGCCCCGGTCCATCATCCCTTTAATCAGCGCCGGTGCATGCTCACCCCGCAACGTTTCGCGGTAGGGATCATGTGCAGTTGCCTCATAGAGATTCTCATTCACGTTGGCCATCACATCCAGGCCAACAAGGTCCAGCAGGCGGTACGTGGCAGTTTTCGGCCGGCCGATGAGTGGGCCGGTCAGATTGTCCACTTCCTCAATCGTATACCCGTGCTCCAGCGCATACTCAATGCCAAAGGCGCCGGCAATGGCAAAGAAACGGTTGGCAATGAAATTAGGCGTATCCTTGGCTACAACCACACCTTTGCCCAACACGTCCCGTCCAAACGCTACCATGGCGTCGACCACAGCCGGATCAGTATCCTCTGTGGGGATGATCTCAAGCAGCTTTAGATAACGGGGCGGGTTAAAGAAGTGCGTACCCAGGAAGTGGGCTTTGAACTCCTCAGAGCGGCCTTCTGCAATCTGGCTGATCGGAATGCCTGACGTGTTGCTGCTGATGATACTCCCCGGCTTGCGCACCGCCTCGATACGCGCCATCAGCGCCTGCTTAGGCTCCAACCGCTCCACGATGACCTCGACAATCCAGTCACACTCGGCAAGGCGGTCGAAATCATCTTCGGTGTTACCCAGCTCGATGAACTGTGCACGATCATCGCTGGCCAGGTTGGCCGGGCGCGCCTGCCTCATGCGCTCATAGCCCTGGCGCACGATGCGGTTGCGTGCCGCCGGATCATCCTTTTCTTGATCACTCAAATCCGGTGGTACAATGTCCAGCAGCAGAACCGGTATTCCGATGTTGGCCAGATGGGCCGCAATGCCCCCGCCCATGGTGCCGGCTCCAATAACTGCTACTTTCTCGATGTCAAACGACATGGAATCTTTCCTCCAAACCTACACCAAAAGAACAGTTCAGCCGGCAATTGGCGCGAAACTCAAACCTGCCTGGGCCTAGGCCTAGTCCCCGGTCATCGCCGGCTGCTTGACCGTGCGCTCGGGACGAGAGCCATTCTGCCCTTTTGCCAGGGCCTCGAGCGTCTGCAACAGGCTCTGAAAACGCTCTTGCGAAATCAACAAAGCTTCCCCATTGTCAGACACAATACGATAGTTCTTCAATTCCTTCTTCATTTTTATTTACCTCTTCCCTTGTGAATTATTGGCGGTCTCGCTAGCTTCCCACGTCCAGCCAGTCCCGCTCAATCACTCATAGCCAAACCGCCCCACATATAACATAAAGCGAGCCAACAGGCAAAGATCACCCCTACATTTTCGGGGTTCCTAAAGGCAATCTTACTTCAATTCGTTGCGCGAATAACCAAGGATACTACGAGCCACGATAAGCATATTGATCTGCTTCGTACCCTCATAGATATCATTGATTTTCGCATCACGCATCCACTTCTCCGCCAGCAGCTCACGGCTATATCCCACTGGGCCTAACATTTCGACAGCCTTCTGCGAGATATACGTCGCTGTCTCGCCGGCCCTGGCCTTTGCCATGCTGGCCTCCAGGCGGTTACTCTGCCCGTGCGCCATCTTGACCGTCGCCTTCAGCGTCAGCAACCATCCGGCCTTTTGCCGCGCTTCCATCTCAATCAGGTCTCGTTCATAGGCGCTCAGCTCGTGTCGGGGTTTGGTGTAATCTACTTCAATACCCTCTTCCGCCAGCTTTTCCTGCGCCAGCTCCAGAGCAGCCCGCGCCACACCCATGGCGCTCGCGGCCACGGCCGGGCGGCTGGCATCGAACGTCTTCATCGCGCCCTTGAACCCTTTGGTACTTTTCTCCGTCTGTACCTCAGGGCTGCCCAGGATATTGTCATATGGAATACGGGCGTTGTTAAACGACAGGGAAACCGTGTCGCTGACGCGAATACCCAGCTTATGTTCCTGCTTGGCAATGGTCACGCCGGGCGTATCAGCTTCCACGACGAATGACTTAATGCCGGCGCGGCCCGCATCCGGATCAACCGTGGCCCACACCACGCAAATACCGTCCGACTCTTCCAAGGCCAGTTTGCCGTTGGTGATGAAAACCTTCTCACCGTTCAGCACCCATTCGTTCGTTTCTTCGTCCAGGACAGCCGTCGTGCGCATGGCGCTATTGTCTGAACCGGCGCCCGGTTCTGTGATGGCCATAGCGCCCCATTTTGGCTCGCCCTCGCCAAACTTCTTCAAGAAGCGCTCTTTCTGCTCCGGCGTGCCCACTGCCTGAATGGCCGCGCCGCCCAACAGCGGATCTGGCGTGCAGAGATACATCCCTGCGTCACCCCAGCTCAATGTCTCCACCAGGGCAATCAGGCGCACCGTAGACCAATCTGGCCCTTCCCGCTTTGGCCTGTCGCCATTGCTCTCCATCATTCTCTCATAACGCCGCTTGTTCTGCTCTCGCAGCACCTGCCACATCATATCGATGTACTCAACCGGCCGTTCGTGCTCTGCCTCGTCATAGCGGCGCGAATTGGGGCGCATCACCTGTTCCGCCACCATACGCGCCAGGCTCAACTCATTCTGAATTCGTTCTGGCAATTCAAAGTCAATCATCGTTGCATCCCTTACAGGCTCCTCAAGTCAGCCTTTAGATGATGGCCAGGCCATCAAAGTGGGCGAAGCCTCGCGCATTGCGCAGCCACAGTTCCACCGGATACTCGCGGATATAACCGTAGCCACCCAGTATCTGCACGGCTCTATCAGCCGTCTGCAGGCTCAGCTCGTCCACATAATGTTTCATTACCGTCACATCCCGTGTGGCATCTTCGCCCCTGTCCAGCTTCCAGGCGCTCTCCCACACCAACAGGCGCATTGTTTCCACGTCAATGGCCATGTCGGCCAGCATGAAGGCGATCGATTGGCGGTAGGCAATTGGCTCGCCAAACTGAACCCGCTCTTTGGCGTATTCGCGAGCGTACTCATAACCGGCGCTGGCCACGCCCACAGCCGCAGCCCCCAGGGCCACACGGCTGTGGTTAAGCAGTTTGCCAAAATCGATGCCGGACTCCAGCCCGATTTTGTTCTGTGCAGGCACGCAAACCTCTTCCAGCCGTGCCCCGAACAGCGGCAGGGCGTTCACGCCCATCACCTTCTCACGGCTCGTCAGCGACAATCCGTCACTGCCGGCGGGAACCAGAAAGGCCTGTGTCTCGCCACCTTCATTGGCATACACGAGATACAGTTCCGCTTCTTCGGCCAAAGGCACCATACTTTTCACGCCGTTGAGCAAATAGTTGTCGCCTTCGCGCACCGCCGTCGTCTGCAGCTTGCGCGGGTCGAAGCGAATGTGTGGCTCCACCAGGGCAGCCGTCATCTGTGGCGCCTCGACATCGCAGAAACGGGGCAGATATTGCTCTTTCTGCGCCTCGCTGCCTGCCAGCATGAGCGGCACTGCAACCAGATTGGGAGCCAGGATGGCAAAGGTATGCGCCAGGTCACCCCAGGCAAGCCCCTCGACCGCGATCGCTCCAGTTACGGCTGAATACTCGCCAAAACCGCCATACTCCTCTGGAATGCCGGTCGGCAGCAGGCCAATTTCCCACCCGGCGCGAACGTCGGCCGTTGAGAGCTGGCCCTCTTCTTCAGCATCACGATAAACATTCCGCAGCCGCTCCTGCGCAAAGCGCCGGATGGTGCGGTCCAACATTTCCTGTTCTTGATCAAGTGTAAAGTCAAGCATTCTCTTGCCCGCCTTCTCAGGTTCTTAACGGCGCTCAGTTGCGCCGCACAATATGATCGGTCATCCGTGCCAGCCGCGCAATCGGCCGGACGTCATGTACGCGCACGATATCCGCGCCACGGTCAATAGCAATCGCCACCGTGGCCGCCGTGCCTTCCACGCGCTCCTGCGGTGGCAAATCGAGTGTGTAACCAATAAACGACTTACGAGAGGTCCCCACTAACAGCGGAAACCCCAACTCCTGCAACTGATCCAATTCGTCGATCAACTGCAAATTCTGCGACACCGTCTTCCCAAAGCCAATCCCTGGATCTAGAATGATTTTGTCTTCCGCCACTCCCCAGTTGAGCGCCATGTCGATACTTTCCTGCAGTTCGCGCTTAACATCCGCAATCAGATCATCATACTGTACACCAACGTAGTGCCCGCCAAGCCGCTCTTCCTGGTGCACATCCTTCGGGCGGCTCCGATTATGCATCACAACCACCGGACAACCTGCCTCCGCCACCAGAGGACCCATTTCTGGATCCATACGCAGCCCCCAGACATCGTTGACCCAGTCAGCGCCCACGGCCAATGCTTCGCGCGCCACCGAAGCCCGGTAAGTGTCTACGGATATGGGCACTGCCACTGCTTTACGAACCGCTTCAATCACCGGAACCACCCGCGCTTCTTCTTCCTCGGCCGCGACCGGTGTGCTGCCCGGGCGAGTGCTCTCCCCACCAATATCAATAATGTCAGCCCCATCTTCGACCAATTGCTGGGCCTGAGCCACGGCGGCTTCGATCCACCCTTCCTGGCTCAGAATACCGTCGCCAGAAAAGCTATCTGGTGTGACGTTCAGAATCCCCATGATGTGCGTTCGCCATCCCCACTCTAATGGCAAGGGTAACCTGCGGCTCCCTTCCCGGCCCGTTGCTTCCAACAGTTGGCGCATCGTCTTGCCGCTGCGCGGGTCTTGCCAGTTCGGCGCCAGATCCGCCATTGGCGCTAGCACAAAAACTCGGTCCTCAAACCGCGGGTGGGGAATTTCAACCTCTTCTGTCTCCACCAGCTCGTCGCCATAGAAGAGGATGTCGATATCGATCAGACGAGGGCCCCAGCGCACTGCTTCCTTGCGCCCCATCTCTCGCTCAATTTCCTTGATGTGATGCAGCAGGGGCACCGGTTCCAGTGAGGTGTGGCCCATGACCACCATATTCAGAAAGTCCGGTTGCTCAGTTATTCCCCAGGGAGCCGTTTCGTAAACGGGGGAAAGCTCACTTATCTCAACCCCCGGCTTGTTTTGCAGTGAATGTATCGCCTGTTTTAGATTCTGGTGCCGGTCACCAACGTTTGTGCCCAGACCAAGAAATACTTTTGTTGCCACTAGCCACTCTCTGGCGACCGTAACGATTGAATGAACATTTTCTATACACCGTATCAGGTCCGCCCGTCCACACCGATCATATCTCGCTGGGCACTTAGGGGCAACACCTCTCCAGTGGCCTGACTGCTTACTGCGCCTGTTGCAGCAGATGGTCAAGAGCCGCCTGTAGCTGCACATCAGGCTGTTGTCGCAGCCCCCACTCACCCAGCGGCACGCGGATATCAGGCTGCACGCCCACGTCCTCCAGCGTACTACCATCCGGAAGCTCCAGCGTCATAACCGCCAGCCGAATCAGCGACCCATCAGCCAGGTTGAAACCCGTAATCCCTTCCGTATTGCCGGCTGTGGGCATTCCCACAATGGTCGCCCGCCCCGATTGTTGCATGGCCGTGGCGAAATACTCTGAAGCACTGGCGCTACCGTCATCGGTCAGAACGGCAACAGGCGTCGTCTCATTCCAACGCACAGGGCCGCGGATACGGTAGATGGTCTGTGTTGCATCTGCGCGCAACGGTCCTAGCAGGCCAAAGTCACCTGTAGTGAAGATGGCAATAGCGCGGTCCGAGTTGCCGCCCGGATTATGGCGAACGTCTACAACCAGGCCATCAAGCGGCTGCTCCTCTTCCAATGTATTAATCGCCCACAACAGGTTCGTATCTGAATTGCCACTAAAGGAGGGCACCCGCACATAACCAATGCGCGGCGACTCGCTGAGCATTCCATACTGCCATCCAGCACAGCCTGACGCGCCACCGTACTGTAAGCGCACATCTCTCGGTTCCGCACCGGGTCCCTGTTGCACCGTCAGTTCAACTTCGTCCTTGTCGCCGGCATACAGCGCCTCAAAAATATCGAGCCGCCCAAACTCTGCAGGAACCGGTTCACCATCAATGGCCAGAACTGCATCCCCGCGCTGTAATCCGGCCTGCGCCGCCGGTCCATTGCTGCACACATCCCAGAGCAGCAACCGCCCCGTCTCACCCTCAGCAGTCAAAGTCAGACCCGGCCACGGCCGCCCACTGCCCTCCTGCGGCAAGCCAAACTCACCCGCAAAGTTGCCCGGCTCGACAAACCGGCTGTGTTCGTCACCAAGCTCGGCAATAAAGTCAGCCATCAGATTCCAGAACGCTCCCTGGTCATCCACCTCTGCCGCAAGCCCTCGATACTCCTCGCACATGGCTTCCCAGTCCACACCGTTAAAGTTATCGCGGACATAATTCCCTCGTACGATGTTGCACGCCTGGTCAACCAGCGCTTCATAATCATCAGGCGCAATCGGCGGCGCGGTCGCAGCGCGTGTGGGGAGCCGGACCGCATCAGCCAGCGCCTGTTGTGTGGCGCGAATGGGCGGGAGCGTCGCCGTCGCCGCTTCTTCCAGTTCGGGCGTTTCCGTCACGCTCTCTTCGCCTGCTACCTCCTCAGGCTCAGCCGTGGCCGTGACCGCGCTCGTTGCCGTGGCAGGAGGAATCGTTTCAGTGGGGTTTGAAGCTACTTCGCTGGTATTCGTCGCCTCTGGTACCGGTTCCGGCGTGTTGCTCTGCCCATTGCAAGCGCTGAGCATAATCAGGGCAACTGTCAGTATGAGCCACTTAGTAATGCGCGTCATGGATGTTCCTTCAATCTAAGACCAGTGCGTACGTTCTCAACAGAATCCTGCATCCACTCTATTGTCGAGACAAGCCCTGCTATGTCAACTCTAATGCCGGTGTAAGAGTTAGGGTCTACGAACGACCTGTCAGGTGAAACGCGGGCATTGCGAGCTATTGCATTTGCACCCTTGCGTCTGCACAATAGATGCCAT
>CAZRTM010000101.1:0-2469 GCA_964602995.1 uncultured Ardenticatenaceae bacterium | reverse complement strand
GCGGGCATTGCGAGCTATTGCATTTGCACCCTTGCGTCTGCACAATAGATGCCATTGAAACTATGCAATTGCAATCCCAAATAGTCATGCGACGCTCCTTACTCCTCATTGCCACGCTTCTGACCCTTATTATACTCACTCCATCCCCGCTTCAGGCTCAGGAAGATCCGGCTGCAGAACCAACATACCACACCGTGCAGCCGGGCGATACCTGGCTGGCATTGTCTCTCCGTTATCAGGTTTCCGTTGAAGAGCTGCGCCTGGCCAACCCTCATCCCAACCCACTGCGCCAGCCAACCATCGGCGACACAGTCCGCATTCCACCCACCGCCGCTGAGCCAACCACGGGCAGACTGCTGCGCAGCGAGAACGGCGGGCTGTTGCAGCTTGCCGCAAACCTGCAGGTCAATCCCTGGCAATTAGAGCATCACAATGGCTTGGCACACCTCTCCCGCCCCCTCTTCGGACGCGCTCTCTTTGTGCCAGGTGGCGAATCGGCTCCCACAGAATACCCGTCCGGATTTCACTCTCTGGAGTTATCGCAAATTCCCGCCCGCCCCGGCGAAGCGCTCGTCCTCCGCGCCCTGGTTGGTAATGTGGAACAGTTCAATGTACGGCTGGGCAGCGCGCACTTTGACAGCTTTGTGAACCATCCCCACGCCGTCAGCGTCGGCGGCACAGGCGCTTTCTTCACCCCGGGCGCGCCGGAGTTAACCATTACTTCGCCCGGTCAACCGATCTGGTCACAACCCTGGCGCATTGTGCCCGGCACCTGGGACTACGATCAGGTTACGCTCACCGGAGAAGCAGCCGCAATTGACCAGGCGGCCATTGCCGCCGAGCGCGAACGGCTATTTCAGATCTGGTCAGTACGGAGCGAAGAACCGCAGTGGACAACTTCCTTCCAGCTTCCCATCAACAGCTTCCTCGGCATAAGCTCCACCTTCGGCGCCCGCCGCTCCTACAACGGCGGCCCTTATAGCACCTACCATGAAGGCCTCGATTTCAGCGCCTATGCCGGTACGCCTGTCTATGCTCCCGCTGCAGGCACCGTTGTTCTCGCCGAGATGCTGTACGTGCGTGGTGGGGCAGTCATCATCGATCATGGGCTGGGCATCTATAGCGGCTTTTACCACATGTCAGAGGTACACGCCCAGCCCGGGCAGAAAGTTGAAGCCGGTACCTTGCTGGGCCAAGTAGGCACGACCGGCCTCTCCAGCGGCAACCACTTGCATTGGGACCTGCTGGTTGCCGAAACGTGGGTCGATGCCGCGGCCTGGCGCGATCAAGATCTCGCCTGCTGGCTCCTCCAGGGTTGGGGACGTCCTTGCCCCATCCCCTAGGTTCTTCCCAGCACTTACCTTTCTGACCCGCCTCTACTCGACCAGCCGCACCTCTATCTGGCCGTCTTGCACGCGCGTTTCGTAGAGCGGCAGGGCATAGGTAGACGGGCCATGTACGATGCAACCGTCGCGCAGGTCAAATACCGAATCGTGCCAGGGGCATTGCACCTCTGGGCCGCGGAACTGGCCTTCTTCCAACGGTCCACCGGCATGGGGGCAAACGGCGCCAACGGCCAGCACCTCCTGGTTGTAGCGGTATAACAACACCGGGTTATTGGCAACCATTTTGCGCACGCGATCCCCTTCGGCCAGCTCATCATCGGCCATCACCTTCGTCCACTCCACAGGCGCTCTAACCTCTCCGCCGTGCTTGACTCCCACGTTCTTACCAAAAACCAGATGACCGCCCAGATAAGCCGACACAGTAGCTACCGACACACCAATCAGCGAGAAGAACCGGGCGCTGCCACGGCTCCCGTTGCTCCGCGCTCGCATGGAGAGAAGGTAGAAGGTCAGGGCAACCGTATTCAGCAGACCATGCACAAAGGCGGTCCCTGCGGCTGGCCTGGGAATCGTCGAATAGTCTGTCAGGCCGCTGAGGGCGGTCGGAATGGCCGAAACCGTCCCCACAGTGGTCAGGGCATCCGCAGCATGTTTCAGTTCCTTTGAACGACTAAACATTGACAGTAGATCGGCCAGGCTGCCAAGCATCCAACCGCCAATGGTGACGTCGGTGAGCATGGGGTGCAACGGATGGCCTAACCAGATCCCGTGCAGAAAGTCCGCAGCGCTGCGCGTGTCCTCTCCCCCTTCAAGGACAGCAGTATGAACCACGCTCGCCACCTGCCTCCCCACCTCCTCCAGCTCTGGAATTCCTTGAATCAGCTCATCCACTTTACGGTTGATCATCTGGTTTTCTCCTCAATGGTAATGGCCAATACATTAATTCCTGCTCGCCTGCCCCGTCACACCAAGCCGTCATCCTGAACGGAGTCTGCGGAGTGAAGGATCCCTGGCCCGATGCGTTGAGATTCTTCAGCGTTCGCCTCAGAATGACGGTAGGCGACACGTCATCCCGAGCGCAGTCCATTTCCTCGTCATCCTGAACGGAGTCTGCGGAGTGAAG
>CAZRTM010000100.1:0-16078 GCA_964602995.1 uncultured Ardenticatenaceae bacterium | reverse complement strand
GCTTACTGAATCGCCTTTTGCTCGGCCAGAAGCTCGGCCAGGCGGTCGTAGGAGGCGTGCAGCCCTTCCGCCATGCCTGTGGCGAGAATGGCGTCGCGAGCCTCTTTGCTGCCGCATTCATCCAGAATCGTCAGCGTGGTCTTGCCGTTTTGTTCTTCAAAGGTGAGGGTCTCAATTATTTCGCCGGGTTGCCCTTCGAGGGCCGAGGTCTGGACGAGGCGCTCCGGTGGGACAAGCTCGCGAAATTCGCCGTGGAAGATGTACTCGCCGCCGTCCGGCGCGGTGTGGATGAAGCGATATTTGCCGCCAGGGCGCACGTCCATCTTGTCCACAACGGTAGTCGTTTCTTCGGGGCCCCACCAGCGCGGAATGAGGGTGGGGTCGGTGTGGGCGCGATAGACCAGCTCGCGGGGGGCGTCGAACACGCGGGTGATGTGAATTTCTGTGTCTGAGGGCAGGGTGACAGAAGTACCGTTATTCTGAGGCATCATTATTCTCCTTTTCTTGTAACTCCTTAAGAAGGTCGTCGAGGCGTGTGTAACTTTCTTCCCGCGCGTCGCGGAACGCCTGAAGCCACTGCTCGACCTCAGAGAGCGGTTCAGGGTCCAGAACGTACCAGCGCCGTTGCGCCTCCTGGTGCACACGCACAAGTCCCACGTCACGCAGGATGCGCAGGTGTTTCGATACGCCGGGCTGGCTGATGTCCAGGGCATCGACCAGTTCACCGACGAAGCGGGGCCGCGTGCGTAGCAAATCGAGGATGCGGCGGCGGGTAGGTTCGGCTAGTGCCTCATAAACTGTTGTCATGATTATAATATACCACATTGGTTATATAACTGTCAAGTTATATAGGGGCTGGAAATATATGAATCCATTATGGATTGGGGTCAAGGCGATAGCGGTTCCTACTGATTCTGTCTGATTATGCTGCAGGTAACTGCTTGTCGCGCTTTTCCTGCAACCAGGCGCGCAACGGCTCCAGGTGTTCCCGGTGATGGTGGTCGTAAGTGGCAGTGAGAATGTAGGAGAGGGGGTATTCTGGAAGCCAGGAGAATTTACCCACTTCGTGCAGGTCTTCCTCAGGGATTTGCTCGCTTAGCTCGATGAGGCGGCTAAAATTATCACGCCAGGTACGGTAGATGGTGGGCCAGGGCTGGTCGCGATAGGTCTCATAGAGCCAGGCGTTCAGCTCATCCACGTCGTCTTCGTCGTGAGGGTCCAGGTGCTGGGGCCAATTCGGGAACTGAGGGTCGCCGCCGTTAAGCGCGGCTTCCACGCGGGCAATGGTGCGTAACTGCCAGGCCATAAGGTGGGCAATGACGTCCTTCACGGACCAGCCTCCGGGCAAACTGGGCGCCGTAAGCTGTTCTTCGCTAAAGTTGGCCAACAGCTCTTGCCAGCGGCAAAGCTCTTCGCCAAGCTCAATGAGTATTTCCTCTTTCGTCTTCATGACCGTTCCCCCAATGATAGACTCTGTATTTCAAGACTTTTGTTCGAGGCTCATTGGCTATAGGATAGCGGTTTGAAGCCTGTGGGTCAAAAGTGGGCCTGTGCGCGCCAGGAACTCAAAGCCTCCAGGAACTGTTCGGTGCGGGCAGGACTGCGTAGCTCAGTCACCTGAAGATGGGCGTATTCGGGCGATTTGAAGAGGATGGGATAGTCTCGGCGGCGACGGTGGTAGGTGGTAAGACCCCACAGAATGATTGAATCGCGGCTGAAGAACGATTTCCTCAACGTCTCGCGGTTTCCGGCGAACAGTTCCACGCCGGTCAGAGCGCGCCTGATCGTGCGGCGCGTGAGCTGGAACATGACACGGGGGAAGCTGTAGTTGAGCCAGACGACGTGTGTGGCGCGGGGCCAGGTTATGGGTCGCACGTAGCTATAGTTGCCGTCCAGCACCCAGCGGTCGGCAGAGACGGCGCTCTCGACCTCCTGGCGAAAGATGTCGAGGTCGCGCGGTTGCCAATCCGGTCCCCAATAGAGGGCATCTAGCTCAATGTGTGCCACGCCAAGGATAGCAGCTATGCGCCCCGCAACGGTGGTCTTGCCGGAGCCGCTGGTGCCAACGACGATGGTACGCTTCAGGGCAGCGGGCGTCAGATGGGCGGTGACGGATGAGCGTGTGCCGGCCATGGCTAAAAAATAGCCGAAGGACTATCGATTGTCGAGGTCTGAGCTGCGCAAGCCGTAGAGGTTATCGCAGATGCTTCTTACGGCTGGGATGAGCCAGACGCAACACGGCTGCGGTCAGTAGCAGGACGGCGACGAGCAAGATGGTATCCGGGGCGTCGTCACTTTGAACCTGACTAAAGTTAGCCGCTGTCAGTACGAAGGACAGCGGAATGAGTGGTATGAATCGACTGGCCATGGGCTTTCCCTCCTGAAACGTGCAATGTAAGTGATGGTGGAGAAGGGCGGCGACAGGGTAATGCTAACCAACCACGTCATGTGCACCCTGATTTCAGTATAACCGACCAGAGCCAGAGGTCAGGATGACTGTGGTCATAGGAGAGGACGGCTGATAGCTGTCAGCTATCAGCCAGCTGCCGTCCCCCTACCACATCATCACCGCTGTCACCCCCGAACCACCACTATAATACAGCCGGATGCGTAACACATACTCCCGGCCGCTGTAGAGCTTGACGCGAAGACTGGCGTTGGTAGCCAGGCCACTGTCGTCGTCGCCGGTCATGTAGCGCAGATCGGCGCCGGTGTCTTCGAAGAGCACCATCACCGTGTCTGAAACGCCGAAGGTCTGGATGGTGTAATAACGCGTGGCTTCAGGGCGGATGACGAAATTCTTCTGCTCGCCCTGGGCGATGTCCAACTGCCGGATGGCAAAGGGCTTCAATTCCGGATAGCGCGGCTGTAGCGGTGGGTAGAAGGTGCGCACCCACTGCTGGTCCCGTTCCGAGAGGCCGCCGGCCGGGCGCAAGCCGTTGTGGTACTGGGCCGGTTCCTTAATCAGGCCGGGGCCAAAGGGGTAGTGCATGACAGAGTCAGGGTCCCAGCTAGAACCCTGCACCTGGTCCGGCGAAATCTTGCGGATGATGTTGTAATAGGTCTTTTCCCGCGGCCAGCTGTTGGGGGGCATGGCCAGCGCGGCATAAACCGCCTCTTCATCCCAGACGATGCCGGCATGTGGATTCTGGTGCTCGTGGGGGAAGCCCAACGAATGGCCGATTTCGTGAATGGCGGTGTCGATTTCTTTGGGGCTGCGGGTCAGGTCCCAGCCGAAGTTCATGGTGCGCTTGTTGACGCCAGGGTTGGCGTCTATGATGTCGCGCCCCACGTAGGACCAGGAGCCATCGCCCTGCATGAAGCCGATGCGGATTTCGGCCTCGTGGCGCGAGGCAACCTCTTCGAACTCCAGGCCGATGCCCACATCCTTCCAAGTCTGGAAGGCCTGGCGCACCACATCCTTGTGCGCTTCGTCTCCGGCATAGGTGCGGAACTCGCGCGTGCCGTCAGACAGGTAGACATATTCACCATCAGATTCATCGTCGAAGAAGTAGTAATGCAGCACCGTGCCGTTGACCCACTTCTTTTCCAGAAGCAGGATAAGCGACATGCGCTCTTCACCTATATCGGGGGCAAACTCGCGCTCAGGCACCTCGGGTAAAGCACAGTAAGAGAACCCTATCTGCTCCTCCGCTTCCGCCACCGAACTCCCACTTACCGTTTCCTCAGGCATTGTGATCCTCCCTGCATAGAGAATAAGCAGCCAGCCAGTAGAAACAAACAGCCATGCCGGGTGCGGCTCCCACACGCAACCCTTCCCTTGCACAGTACTACTATAGTAAAACGGCTGCTGATAGAATGTCAATCAACAGCATAAACGGATTAACTGTGGAAATTTCGGCGGGACTTCTGGCTTCAACCACAAGTCGCGCGGTCAGGAGACCGGCGACAGCCTATTTGGGAGAGACCGGCAAGGAGCCACCAAAACAATTCGTAAAATTCGTGCAATTCGTGGCGAAAACTCTTCCGAAACTCTACTGCTCCCGCACGTGCCGCACCGCCTGCTCCAGGAAGTCGGCGCTGCCAAAGCTGCCTGATTTGAGCACCAGCAGCAGCGGCGGCTCGTTGAGCGAGATGCAGGAAGGCAGCCCCGGCTGAATCTCCTTCCAGATGCGCAGACCGTAGACGCCGAGCCGCTCGCTGATGGCAGCAGACGTTTCGCCCCCGGCGATGACCAACCGGTTGGGGCTGGCTCCCGGTCCATTGCGCACCACACGCTCCACCGCTTCAGCCAGCGTTTCGCTGACCGTACGCGCCACCACGGTTGGTTCCAGGCCCGCTTGCCTGCCCAACTCTCGCGTTTGCGCGACCGCTGCCGAGTCGTTGGGCGATTGCAGCACCACGTCCTTACCCTGCGCCAGCAGGTGCGCCATCTCGTTGGCCAGCTCTTGCACCTGGGCCTCACGTTGGGCCGGGTCGAAGAGGCGCTGCGGATCCAGCACGAAGCAAGGCAGCCCCAGCTCTTGCAGGTGCTGCAACTGGGCGCGGGTCTGCGGCATCAGGCTGCCGGCCGCCACCAGCACGCCGCTATCATTTTGTGGCGGCAGAGAGGCCGCGGCTTCGACCGGTTCCGGCGCGGGCCACACCGCAGGCAGCTCTTCCGCCAGAGCCGAGCTGCCGCAGAGAACCGGCAGATCGTACACCGCGCCGGCGATGGTGCGCAGGGCGTCCTGGTCGATCACGTCCAGGATGAGATAGGTGCAACGGTCACGCATGTCGTCAATCGCGGCACGCAACGGCTGCGAACCGCGAGAGACAACAGTGTGGTCCAGTAGAGCCACCGGCCGCTCCGTCTGGCTGCTGAGAATGCCCACCAGGTCGGAGCGGCGCATCGGGTGGATGGGATCGTTGCGAAACTCCGACTCCTCCAGCTTCTTGCCGTGCACGTAATGGATGCCGTTCACCGTGGTGCGCCCGTTCTTGGGGAAGCCCAACACGACGACGGCGAAATCTTCATCGAGCGCGTCAAGCATGGCGTCGAACTCCGCGCCGATGTTGCCACGGAAGACGGAGCAGGTCTTATTGTAAAAGCGGCGGCAGCCGGCCTCTTGCAGGGTGCGCGTGGCGTTGAAGACCTTCTCGTATGCTTCCTGGGCGCTGTCCAGCCGCGAGTTGGTGTCCAGGATGGCCACGTGCGGCGTTTGCAGCGCCGCGGCAGAAAGCGGCGGCGCACCGCGAGCGGCGGTGGTGTAGACGTAGGTCAGGTACCCGCCTTTGGCGAACATGATTCCGATGTCGTTGGAACCGGTAATGTCGTCGGCGACGACACCCATCTGCATCTGCTTATTCTCCTGGCAGGACAATTTCGCAAAATTGTTCTGCCGCTTAGGGCCACTCGCGCCGCGGGCGGTAGCCGGCGTTGTTCAGGAAGTCGTGGACAGTCTCTGCGGGCAGCGGCTGCGGCTCGATATTGGCGCTGCGCATCGTCACGGCCATGCGACAGACCAGCTCCAGCGTGTGCAGCGCCATCAACGCCTCGCGCACGTTGCTGTCATAGACCAGCACGCCGTGATTTTGCAGCAGCAAGATGTTCGCTTTGGTTGCCTGCTCGCGCACCGCATCTCCCAGCGCCTGGGAGCCGGGATGGTAGTACGGGACGCGGGCCACGCGCTCCAGATAGTACATATCTTCCACGAACCAGTCGCCGGGCAGCTCTAGCTGGGAGCAGGCGACCAGGGTGCCGTAGAAAGGGGAGCTGTGTAGCACGGCGCCAACATCCGGCCGCACCTGGTAGACGGCGCGGTGCATGGGCAGCTCTTTGGATGGCTTACGGCGGTAGGTCTCAGCCTGGCCGTCCTGCGGCGCGATGGCGCACAGCACCAGGTCGTCATCTTGCAGTGCGCCCATCTCCGTGCCACTGGCGGCAATCAGGCACTGATCCTCGCTAACGCGGGCGCTGATGTTGCCCGCATTGCCCCAGGCCAGCTCATTGTCCAGCATATAGCGCCCGGCTTCGCGCAATTGGCGGCGCAGCTCGCTTACGTCAGTCACGTTGCCGGCTCTTTTTGCAGGGCGGTCGCCGGGACCGGCCAGCCGTTCTCGCTGTTGAAGACATCCACGCGGCCGTGGGTGACGGCGTCGTGGGCCATGATGTACATACCTGCCGACCAGGATTGGTGTGCGTAGCCCATAGGCCGGCCGGAGAAGCCGTGGAACCATTCATTGAACTCCCACGGTTCATGGCGGCCCATGCGGTTCATCCGCGCCAGTTGCTCCAACTGTATCTGCGCTTCTTCCAGGCGGCCGGCCTGCACCAGCGCTGTCACGTAAAAGCCGCCAATGAAGGGCCAGGCGCCGCCGTTGTGGTAATGGTCAGGTTGGTTCAGATTACGTACGCGATAGTACTCGCGCCAATCTTTGGCTCCAGGCTGAATGGAAGGATAGAGGGCGCGCACCGGGTGCGGCTGGTTAAGCCCTACCCCGTGGATGTAATCCAGAATCTTGTTGGCCTTGGCCTGGTCAGCCACGCCGAAAATGATGGCCAGCACGTTGCCTAACGTGTCGAATCGGTCGGCGTAGTCGCGGAAGCCCATGTAGGGCAGGTAGAAGGGGCGCTCTACCAGCTCTGTCTCCACGCGGCGCAGCGGGTAGAGCCACTCCTTGCGCGTGCGGGCTACCCAATCCCAGTCGTTCGGCTCTTCTGGCCCCACCCACAGCAGCCGGTTGAGCTTCTGGTGCACGTCCCGCGCATTCTCCAGATAAAAGTCGCATGGCTTCTCCAGCGCCTGGGCCATAAGCCCCATCGCCTGCCAGACTGCGAAGTAGAGCACGTTGTCATAGAGCACATTGTAACGGCTGGCGAAGAGGTCGGCCCAATCCATCGCCTCGTGCACCTCCAGCAAGCCGCACTCGTTGGAGTCCTGGTAGCGCAGCCAGAGCAGCGCCTGCTCCAGGCTGGGCCAGGCGTCGGCCAGGAACGCCTCGTCGCGGCTGTGCACGTAATTGTGGTAATGGCCGACGATGTACCAGAGGTTACTGTCCACACACCCGGCGTGAATGGTGTCCTCCACCGGGATGCGCTTGTCTCCTTCAACAAAGAGCCGCCCGCCGTGGGCAATCAGCGCCGGGTCGTCCACGTTGCTCAGGCCCACGTTGTGCGGGGTGCGACCCAGAGGCGATTGGTACTGGCGCAGCGTTTGCAGGGAGCGGCGGTGGACGCGCCGCCCTTCGTCGCTGGCGCAGAGCCAGAGGCCCATGCCACAAATCATACTTTCACGGGCCCACACCTGTTGGTAGGCGGAGCGGGCGCCGTGCAGGCCCATCTCACCGCCGTTGGCTAACAATACTTCTTCGGCGCGTTCCCGCGCTTCCTGTACTAAAGCTTCATCCATTAATCTACTCTCCAGCAGCGGGCGCCGCCTGCGCCCGTTCGCGTAGTGCTTTGGTTATGAGGTGTTCCAGCATCAGGTGCGCGTCTTCCACATGCTCGATGATATTGCTGGCGATGTGCACATGGTGGTCCACCATGTCGCCCAACTGTCCGGCGTCGAAGCCGGTGAAGCCCACAGTGGTGGCCTGTGCCGCGCTGGCTACCTCGATGCCGCGCAGTACGTTGGGTGAGTTGCCGCTGGTGGAAATGCCAATGACCACATCACCGCTCTGCACCAGGCTGGCAAGGGGGCCGGCGAAGGCGTTTTCGTAGCCCTCGTCGTTGGCGTAAGCCGTAACCAGCGCCATGTTGTCGGTGAGGCCAATGACGCGGAAGTCGGGCCACCCCGGCGCTCGTGTGTTCTTGGACAGGTCGCACACAAAATGGGACGAGGTCGAGGCGCTGCCGCCATTGCCCATGATAAACACCTGGCGTTGCTCCTGCCGCACTCGGTGCAGCAGCTCGATGACCTCGTTGACGACACCTGAATCGATTTTGTCTACAGTCGTCTTCAAATCGCGAAAATAAGTCGCTACCGTATCAGCATTCATAGTTTAACCTCTGCCTGTGTTCTGGCCTTATGCCTGAACCGGTTGTCGTTGCGCACGCGCGGCCGCGGTGCGCAAGGGAGCCTGCAAGGGGCAGTAACCGGTTTCGAAAAGGTGGCGGTACTGCTCATGGCGCTGGAGGTCTGGTTCAATGACTTCACCCTGGCCCAGACTGGGGAGCGCCAGCGCCTCTTGCTCCGCATTATAAAGACCGCTGCCTAATCCAGCTAACAGCGCCGCGCCCTGCAACGTCGCTTCCGTGTTATCCAGCACGGTCAGGGGCCGCCCGCTGACGTCCGCTTTAATTTGCAGCCAGCGGCGGTTGCGCGTGCCGCCCCCGGCGACCATGATGCGCTCGGCCTCGCTACCCGTGGTCTCGGCTGCAGTGCGCCGGATCCATTCCATTTCATAGGCAGTGCCTTCCAGCACCGCCTGCAACAGGTCGGCCCGGCTGTGCTCGCTGCTCAGCCCCACAAAAGCGCCGCGTACCTGCTCGTCGCTGTGGGGAGAACCGCTGCCGGCCAGATAGGGAAAATAGAGAATGCCGCTGGGTTCCTGCGCTGGTCCATCCAGCATCTGTTGCAAGGCGTCGTAAGAGAGGGGGGGATCGCCCAGAATGGCGCGCAGCCACTCAATGGAGCCGCCCGAGGTGCTAAGCCCACCCATCCAGTAGAAGCGGTGGCGGGCCGTGTGGCAGCCGAACATCAGCCCTGACTCGTAATCATTGCCGCGCAGCTCGCGCTGGGTCAGCCCGCCCATCAGCGTTTCGGCGGTGCCCATCGAATCGAAGATGGTGTGCGAGCGGATGGCTCCCGCGGCAAAAGCGGCGCAGACGTGGTCGTGCCCACCTATGACGACGGAAGCGCCTGGCGACAGGCCGGTGGCGGCAGCGGTTTCCGGCGGCACTCTGCCGATGACTGTGCCTGAGGGCACCACCTCGGGAAAAAGGTTGGCGCTCAATCCAATCGCTTCCAGCCACTCTTCGTCCCACGCCTTGCTGTCGATGTCATAGCCGTAGGTGCGCCCGGCGAGCGAGTAGTCGGTGGCCCGCGTACCGGTCAGCCGGAAGGCCAGATAATCGGCAACGGAGAGCCACGTCGCGCCCATCAGCAGCTCTGCATCCTGTTCCTGCAGCCAGAGCAATTTCGCCACGGCTGATTTATAGGAAGGGCGCATGCCGGTGATGTAGAAGCGCTCCTGAACATCGCAGAGCCGGCGCAGTCTGTCGGCCTGGGGCACGGTGCGGCGGTCAAACCAGGGGATGAACTCAGTGCGCGCCACACCGGTGTCGTCCAGCAGCAGCCCGGTTTCGGCCATGCTGCTGACGCCGATGCCGGTGACGGTTGCCGGATGTTGCTGCAGCACGTCCTGGATGGCGCGCACCACTTGCTGCCACAGCGCCTCGGGGTCGTAAGCATACCCTTCAGCGCTGCGCTGAGTGGGTGTGGGGCGGGTGGCCAGGGCCAGAGCGCTCCCCTCTTCGTCGAACAGACCGGCCTTACAGTGGGTGGTGCCGGCGTCGATGGCGAGTAGCGTCATCAGTTATTGGCCTGACAGTTTCTGCCGCACCTGTTCCATGCCCAGGCGCGGGCTGGTGAAAAATTTCTCCTGCTGCTCCTGCGGCAGCCGGGGAATAACACGGGCCATTGAGGCCTGGGCCAGTACGACGACGTCCACCTGCTGCGCCAGCTCAGTGAGGGCCGCAGCCAGCGCCTCATCATGCCCTTCGGGGTCTCCGGCCATCAGCCGCTGGTACGCCTCGGCCACCAGCCGTGTTTCGATGGTCACCTCTTTGCCGGCCGCGCGCGCCTTCTCGCGAATCAGACGCAGCGTGGGGGCCAGTGTTGTCTGCAAGGTGGCGGCCACGCCGATGCGGTCACCGCGCTGCACGGCGCGTTCGGCCATCGCCTCGTCGATGCGTACGATGGGCACGGAAACCTGCTCGCGCCCTTTCTGCACCAGCTCGCCCACAGAGGAGCAGGCGCTGAGGATGATGTCCGCGCCCACGTCTTCGGCATACTGCATATAGTGTAGCAGCCGGTCAGAGACGACGGACAGGTCGCCGTCGTGCTCGGCTAGCTGCGGCAGGATGGAGTCGTCTACAAAGTTGACGACGTTGACGTCTGCAATCAGTTCTTCAGCCAGCTCTTTCAAAGGGCCGACGGTTGCGGGTGTGGTGTGGATGATTGCCAATTTAGTCATGTGCTGTTCTCGTTCTCCACAGGCGCGATGTGCACATCTATACCGTGCGCCTCCAGAGCTTGTCTCATTTCTGGTGAAATCTCAGAGTCCATTACGACGATGTCAATGTCGGGGATGTTAACGATGGTCAACAACGATTTTATGCCAAAGTTGCTGCTAACCATAATCATGATGGCCTTACCAGCGGCAGCGATCATCGCTTTCTAAACCTGTGTCTCCAACACGCTGGGATTGGTGGCGGCGTTGCGGTCGCGGAAGGTGTGGTTCAGATGCCCTTGTGATTTACTTCAGGCTCTGCTTGCGGCGTTGAAGGGGAGTAATATCAGGTGGCTCCAAAAAAAGACTGGTCAATCCAAGCCAATGTTAATATTATTCCATCACTATATGAGGGAGGTTGGCAGTTGTCAATATCCCCGTGCTCGAATTTGGCGTGTTTTGCTCATTTCTGCTGATATTGTGCCGCCAAACCTCCCATTCGTGTCAACTGTTTAGTAGAAGGAGAGATGAAAATGTCGAGACTCAAGACCCTTTTGTTGCTCGCCTCTCTTTTGGCGCTAACCATGCTGTTTGTGGCATGTGGCGGCGCTGAAGGGGATGCTACGGAGCCTGCCGCTCCCCCCGCCGGGGAAGACGGCGACGTCTCACCACCCGCCGATGGTGGCGACGTTGAAGAGCCAGACACCGAGGCCGGGGGAGACCTGGCAGGCACGGTGGTGACTGTCTTTGGTCCGTTCGTCGAGGATGAGCAGACCCGCTTTGAGCAGGCCATTGCGCCCTTCGAAGAAGAGACCGGCGTCGATGTGCAGTATGAAGGCTCCAGCGAGTTCGAGTCGCTGATTCTGGTGCGCACCGAGGGTGGCGACCCGCCTGACGTGGCTGCGTTGCCCCAACCGGGTCTGATGCGCGATCTGGCGGCCGCCGGACACCTGGTGCCACTGCCCGATTCAGTGATTTCCCAGATTGAAAGCAACTACGCTCCCGTGTGGTTGGACCTGGGTTCCTTTGAAGGGACGCCCTACGGCATCTTCCACCGCGTGAACGTCAAGAGCCTGGTCTGGTATCCGGAACCTGCGTTCACGGATGCCGGATACACGGCGCCCGAAAGCTGGGAAGAGCTGCAAGCATTGACGCAGCAGATTATCGACGATGGCGGCGTGCCGTGGTGTATCGGCATGGAAGCCGGCGGCGGTACTGGCTGGGTCGCGACCGACTGGGTCGAGGACCTGATGCTGCGCCTGCATGGCCCCGACGTCTATGACCAGTGGGTGAACCACGAGATCCCCTTCAACGACCCGCAGGTTGCCGAAGCGGTAGAGACGATGGGCGAAATCTGGCTCGATCCGGCGCAGGTCTATGGCGGCACGGCTCAGATTCTGACCACGCCTTACCAGGACGCGGCGTCGCCGATGTTCGAAGATCCGCCCGCATGCTGGCTGCATCGCCAGGGTAACTTTGTGACCGGTTTCTTCCCGCAGGAAGTCCAGGATAATCTGGAAGAGCATGTCGGTATCTTCGCTTTCCCGCCGATCAATGAAGAGTTCGGCGCCCCCATGCTGGGTGGCGGCGACCAGTACGCCATGTTCAACGACCGCCCCGAAGTGGTGGCCTTCATGGAATACCTGGCCACGGGCCAATCGGCTGAGTCGTGGGCTGCTGCCGGCGGCGCCATCTTCCCGCACCAGGACCTGTCCTTGGACGTCTATCCCAACGCCATCGAGCGCCAGACGGCTGAATTCCTGGTCGAAGCTGAAGTATTCCGCTTCGACGGTTCGGACCTGATGCCCGCGGCGGTTGGCGCAGGCTCGTTCTGGACCGGCATGGTTGACTACGTCAGTGGCGCCGACCTGGACACGGTATTGCAGAATATCGAGGACAGCTGGCCCGCTGAGTAAGTTGGCTGAGACCTGATCGCGGACAGCACATAATCCGCAAAGGGCAGGGCGATCTGATGAGAACGTCCTGCCCTTTTTGTTGGTCAGGCGGAGTGGGGGAAGAAGAGAGGAACTAAGCGAACCATGAGCAACCATCTGCTACTGGCCCTGGATTTTGGGGGAACCAAGTTGAGCGCCGCCGTTCTGGCGCAGGGAGAAAGTGACTGGCGTGACCAGCGCCGCGTCTTTTCGCCGCACGACGGTGACGGCAAGTATGACCTCGAAACCATGCTCAACATGGCCGAGGCGCTGCTGGGGGACGAAACGCCGGCCGCTATCGGCGTCAGCTTTGGCGGCCCGGTCGATTTTGAACGCGGCGTCGTGCGCCTCTCGCACCATGTCCCCGGCTGGGAGAATGTGCCGCTGCGCAAAATCCTGGAGGACCATTTTGGCGCACCGGCGGCGGTGGATAACGACGCTAACGTGGGGGCGCTGGGCGAGCAGCGTTATGGCGCGGGCAAAGGCACGCCACACATGCTCTACGTGACGGTCAGCACCGGTGTGGGCGGCGGCTGGATCCTGAACGGGCAGCCGTGGCGCGGGTGGCAGGGCATGGCCGGTGAAATTGGTCACACCATGGTGGATCCCAACGGCCCGCCGTGCCTGTGTGGCAATCGCGGCTGTGTAGAACGGCTGGCGTCCGGCCCCTACATGGCACAGGATGCGGCGCAGCGCCTGGAGACTGGAGATAACGGGAAGGGCGCAATTCTGCGCCGCCTGGCTGAAGGCAATTTGCAGGCCATCACGGGCAAGATGCTGAGCGAGGCGGCGGCGCTGGGAGATGAGCTGGCTCAGGAAACTTTGAAACGGGGAGCGGCAGCACTGGGCGCCGGCATTGCCAACGCGGCGAATCTGGTGAATCCGCAGAAGGTGGTGTTGGGCGGCGGCGTGACCAAAGCCGGCGACTTGTGGTGGACAACCCTGCGCCAGACAGTGGAACGGGTGACGATGCCCGAAGTAGATGTGGAGCTGTTGCCCGCGGCGCTGGGGGATGATGCGCCGCTGTGGGGGGCGGTGGCGTTGGCGGAGATTGGGGATTAGAGATTGGAGATTGGAGATTGGTTGATTGGAGATTTTGCCGCAGATGCCCCGGCGCGGGGGACGCGGATGGGTTGTTGGTTGGATGGTTAGCTAGTCCAACCATCCAACCAACGAACTATCCAACAAACCAACTAATCTTCAATCTCCAATTCTCCAATCTCCAATTCTCCAATCTCCAATCTCCCTTTTTATTGCACCGGAACGCTACTCAACGTGCCGCCGCTGATTGTTGTGTACCAGGCGGCCATCCAGCCGGTTTGGCCCTGGTAGGTGACCTGGACCCAGTCGCTGCTGGCGTTGCGGGCGATGATGGGTAGGGTGGTGCCGTTGGGGACTACGTCCAGAATTTGGAAGCCGGTGCCGGGGCCGGAGCGCAGCCGCAGGTTGGCGAAGGTTGTGGCGCTGACGGCTGTCGGCGCGGAGGGCGGTGGGGCCTGTTCGGGGGCGCTGCCGCCGCCGGGGATGTTCAGAACCTGGCCAGAGTAGATGATGTTGGGGTTGGCAAGGTCATTGGCGGCGATTAGATCTTGCAGGCTGACGCCGTGGCTACGGGCGATGGCCGCCAATGTGTCACCCGGGCGCACGGTGTAGGTGCCGCCTCCGGGTTGGGGCGCGGGCGCCGGGGCCGGGGCCGGTTGCGGCGTTGGGGTCGGAGCAGCTGGGGGTGGAGCAGCCGACTGCCCGACGACGACCAGAGAGGCGTCATCCCAGTAGACGTCATTATGCCTCATGGGCCACGGTGGGTTGGAGTAGGTGAAGACGGTGACGCGGTTGCCCGCAGCCTGAGCCTGCACTGAGAAGAGGTGATATTTGTCGTAGGGCTGAACCAGGCCGGTCCAGACGATGTTGGGGCTGAGGGGGTTGGTGCCGCCGTAGGGGTCAATGCCGATGCGCATGTTAATGGGCGCGTTGGTGTCCGATGTCTCCTGATCAGCGTTGGTAATCCAGGCCTGGCCCCAGATGCTGAACTGCACGACCGCATTGGCCGGGACGTTCACCTGTTGGAAGAAGCCCGCCTTGTGTGTGCGGTGGAAGGTGAAGTATTGGCCCGCCGTTGAACCTGAGCGGATGCGGTTGTAGAACGGCTCAGTTGCCGGTTTATACTCCGGATTGGCGTCGGAGCCGGTCTCTTTAACCCACCAGGGATTCCAGCCTGAAGGAATCTGCACCGTATTGCAGACACCTGCTGGGCAGTCGGAGCGTTCCTGGTCGGTGCGCGGGGTGTAGGCAGAGTAGCCACCTTCAAAAGAAGGGTTTTGCAGTAAATTTCCGTCCTGAGCCTGCGCGGCGGGCACGGCAAATACCAGGCCCAGCAGTGCGGCGAGCAGAACAAGGGAAATACGTAAGCGGGTCATGGCAACTTCTCCAATGATACAGTTGTAAGTGGCTAAAGGGAGGCGGCGGTCGGTTTGGTGTTGAACATGCCTGCCTCGCGACTATGGTTAGTGCCAACGTTAGCAGAGGTGTAGAGTTTCTGTCAAATTAGCGGCGCTGCAAAATCATCGGTAAGCCGTTCCTGATATTCAGGATGCCATCGGCGACAAAATTCGCTTCGTAGCCCGGCGGTAGCTGGGGATCGAACCGTTGCGCCAGAATGGCGAGCATAATGTGTGTTTCCAGTAGCGAGAAATGGTTGCCCAGACAGATCCGCTGGCCAGAGCCAAAAGGATGATAGGCCTGTGGATGACGCTCCTTTTCAGCTTCGGGCGCGTGGCGGTCCGGCTCAAAGCGCAGCGGGTCATCCCAGAAATGGGGATGGCGATGGGTGAAGTAAGGGAAGAGCATGATCACCGATCCCTTTTCGATGAGATAGCCATCCAGCAGGTCATCGTCAATCACATCTTTGGCGTACATCGGCGCGGGGGGATAGAGGCGCAGGGTCTCCTTAATGGTGCGCAGGGTGTAGGGCAGACGTTTGAGGTCACCTACGGTGGGAAGCTCCTCTCCCAACTCGCGGTCCAGCTCCTCGTGAAGTTTTGCTTTCACCTCAGGGTTTTTGGCCAGCGCATACCACGTGTAGCTCATGGCGCGGGCCGACGTCTCATAACCGGCGAAGAAATTGGTCAGCGCTTCGTCGCGCAATAACTGGCGCGACATGCGCTCGCCCGTCTCAGGATCTTCGGCCGTGATCAGCTTTGACAGTAAATCGTCCGGATATTCAGACTCATCCATAGCCAGGCGGCTGTCCAGGACGCCATTGATATAGTCGTGAACCAGCTCGCGCGCTTTCCAATAGGCGTTGTTCTCAACCGTTGGCAACCAATCGGGCACTCTAAACGGCCTCATACTGCTCTGGCTGGCGTAAGTGATCATCGTCTCCACAGATTCTTTAATCTGAAGGATGTCTTGCTCTGATTCCGTGCTAAAGACCGCTTTGAGGATGATAGAGGCTGTGATGACCGCCATCTCGTCAAGCATTTCCACCGGCTCCTGGTTGGCGGCCGGGCGCTTCCAACGCTCTGCCATGACAAGCGTATCTCGGATGAAGATGTTGGAAAATTCCTCTACACTTCGTGGGGTATAAAAAGGGGCCATCAGGCGGCGCTGCCGTTTCCACAACTCGCCTGTGCTGGTCACAATACCATCGCCAATCACATATTTCCGTACGCCATCATAGCTCTGTAGTTTGTCATAATTGCGCGCATTGGTCAGCGTCACGTGGCGCACATGGTCAGGATGGATGAGCATAACCAGCTTTTTAGGGCCAACCTGCACCTCAAAGAGATCGCCATACTCCTGCCAGTTGTCGGCGACAAAGCCCAGCATCCCTTTCTGCGCCATGTCACGAACGTTTTTTAGACCAAAGAAACTATTGGGACCCGGTAGTGATTTTACTGTATGAATAGCAGTCATAAGCATTCCTCCAATACAATCATGGGGATAGTGTTCTGTTAACCAGAATTTTGAAAGCTGCTGTGGCCGGTCTCTATTTCAGACATATGACCGTTACCTATTTTTGTGGTGTC
>CAZRTM010000099.1:9907-16294 GCA_964602995.1 uncultured Ardenticatenaceae bacterium | reverse complement strand
GTGGGAAAGAAAGTCATAGTGGCCTTATTGCAAAACTCCAAAGTGGCGCAGCCCTTCGGCGACGCCGGCGGCTGCCGGCTGGCTGGCAAAATAGCAGCCGGGCCGCTCCTCTTGGGCCAGGGCCTTCAGTTCAGGTTGGGCATTGGCGACCACGATGCCGTGGGGGAAGGTGTCGAACATGGCGCGGTCGTTGCCGCTATCACCGGCGACAATAACCTGCTGCGGTTCTAATTGCAGGTATTCCAGCAGGAAGAGGATGGCTTTCCCCTTGCCGGCGTCCGCCGGTATGATATCAAGATGCCGACCGCTCGACCAGACAACCTGATAGACGTCCGTCTCCCCCGCTTCCTCAATGCGCCGCCTGATGGCGTGGGCGGCGGCGTGCGGGTCCGGCGCCCGGTGCAGGAAGGCGCTGACCTTGAGGGCCGTATTGTAGTGCGCCGGCTGCATTTCCACTCCTTCAATCCCTTCCAGGAAAGATAAGGCGCGGTCGCGCGAGAAGGTGCTCTGTAGCCGGCTCTCCCACTCGGCCAGGGGGGACATGGTCTCGGCATAGGGCGGCAGGTAAATTTCGGTGCCCACCTGCGAGATAATGGCGTCCGCCTGGGGCAGGCTCTCCATGTCGAACCCTTCCAGCACCTGCACCAGCCGCCTGCCTGTGGAGAGGATGAGGAAGAGCTGCCCTGTCTGGCGCAGTGCTTCCAGTTGGCGCGACAGGGCCTGCAGCGCAGCCGCATCCCCGGTCAGCGTATTATCGATGTCCGCAGCCAGGACCCATCGTGGCTCTTTTGCGCTCACGCCGCTGGGCTAAGCGTCTTCCAGAATGGCCACGCCGGGCAGTACTTCTCCCTGCAGCAGCTCCAGGCTGGCGCCGCCGCCGGTGCTGACGTGAGTCATTTTCTCTGAGAGGCCTGCTTTCTCCACTGCTGCGGCAGAATCACCGCCGCCGATGAGCACCTGGGTGCCGCTGGCGGCAAGGTCAGCCAGCAATTTGGCCAGCTCTGTAGTGCCCCGGGCGAAGTTGTCGATTTCGAAGATGCCCATAGGGCCGTTCCACACCACCAGCGCGGCTCCTTCCAGCGCCTTGCCAAAGCGCCTGACGGTGTCCGGCCCAATATCAACCGCTTTTTTGTCGGCCGGGATATCTTCGACGGGCACGATTTCCATCTCCGCATCCTCAGAGATATCATCCACAACCACCAGGTCAACCGGTAACACCAGTCGCTTACTATCAGACTGCAACAACCTTTCCGCTTCGCCGATTGCTTCTTCCTCCACCAGCGACTCGCCCATCTCGTGTCCTTTGGCGGCGAGGAAGGTGTTGGCCATGCCGCCGCCAATCAGGATCTTGTCGGCCTTCTGCAACAGGTTGTCGATAAGCTTGATTTTGTCCGAAATCTTAGCGCCGCCCATAATCGCTACATAGGGGTGGGGCGGATTTTCGGCCGCTGCGCCCAGGGCTGAGATCTCTTTCTGCAGCAGGTAGCCGGCGACGGCCGGTTTACCCTGCTCTTTCACGGCGCGGGCCACACCCTCGGTGCTGGCATGGGCGCGGTGCACAGAGCCGAAGGCGTCTTCGACGTAGGCGTCGACCAGATTGGCAAGCTGCTGCGAAAGCTCGGGGTCGTTTTTCTTTTCACCCTCGTGGAAGCGCGTATTTTCTAACAACAGAATTTCGCCGGGCTGCAGTTGCGCCACCGCTTCTTCCACTTCCGGGCCTACTACGCTATCCACTTTCTTGACCGGCGCATCGACCAGCTCCCCCAGCCGTTCGGCGACGGGGTCCATAGCCAGGTGGCGGTCGGCGGCCGATTTGGGGCGGCCCAGGTGCGAGGCCAGAATGAGCGCCGCGCCCTGGTCCAGCAGGTAGTTGATGGTGGGCAGGGCGGCGCGGATGCGCGTGTCGTCGGTGACGGTTATCTTTTCGTTGGGATCCTTACCACTGAGAGGCACGTTAAAATCGACGCGCACGAATACCTTCTTGCCGCTAACGTCGATATCTTCAATCGTTTTCTTGTTCATTGCACTCCTCTTATGGTTCAAACAGCTATCGAACTTTGTCGAGCCGGCCGGCTCCACAGCAAACAGATGCGCGCTCACTTGCCGGACACAGTGACATTATAAGGGAGAGAGGGACCGCTGTGAAGATTGGGTTAGCCCGGCCGCCGGTAGTGCCGTACTTCCAGGCGATAGAAGGACCTCGCTTCTACCAGCTCCCAGTTCTGGTCCAGCCATTCCTCGCTGGGCGACGGCGTCAGGCGGCCGTGGAAACGTTCGGAAACCAGCCAGATGTCACTGCTTTCCGGAGCCAGCTCTTTTAGCTCTTCTAGTTTGCCGGCGGGAAAGGCCATTTCGACGTCATAGTAGCGCAGTGGCAAATAGTTCCAGTTTGGGTCGGTCCAGACAAAACGGTCGGCGCTGTCCGTATTCTGTTTGATGTAGTTGGTTGCGCTGCGCCAATCGTCTTTGGGCACCAGCAACGTTGCCACGGCGCTAATGAGGGAGAGTACCAGCAAGGCGCGCACCACCGGCCGCTGCCAACGTTCCAGGTTGGAGAGAAGCCAGGCGACGAAGAGGATGACGAAAGGCCAGGCAGTCACGACAACTCGTTTCAGACCGTAGAGGCGCGGCACTGGAACGAGTACCAGCCAGAGGACGAAGGCAGCGAGTGTGGCTACCGTAATCAGGCGGCGCCATCCTCGTCGGCGCAGGACGTAGGGCGCCAGAGAGGCCCCTGCCAGCAACAAGAGCGCCGCCGCGGCCAGGGCCACGAGGAAGTGCCACGTCATCATCCTCTCAACCCCCAGCGCGTTGCGCACGGGGGCGAACATCCAGTGGCCGAGCAAGGAGGTTTGCAGCCAGCGGTTGAAGTAGGTCCACCACGGCTCGTAAAGCAGCCAGCCCGCCGCCGAGGCCAGGAGCCACAGCAGCAGGGGCCAGGGACGGTGCCCCCGGCGCCACCAGACGACGAGCCACAAGACGGAGATGCCGATCCAGAGCGGAAAGGTCAGGTAGCCCAGGTAAAGGCCCAGGGTCAGCCCGGCGAGGTAAAGCAGCGCGCCGGCCCAGTGGCGCAGGCCAAGCCCCACAGCCATCAGCAGAGCACAAAAGACGAGGAACGCGTACATGCGCGCTTCCTGCGCATACCAGATGTTGAGGGGGGAAAACGCCAGCAGCGCCGCCGCCAACAGCGCTGTTCGCGGCGAAAGCAACTGGCGGCCTAGCTGGTAGAGTAGGGCTACGTTGAGCAGGGAGATGAGCGCCGAAGGCAGGCGCACAATCCCCTCGCTGTGGCCAAAGGCGCCCGTCCAATAATAAATCGCAGTATAATAGAGAGGCGCGTTGTTGGGATCGACCGCCTCCAGCGTGGGCTGAGCGCGAACGACGCCGTAGGCCTCATCCAGCCAGAAGCTTTTGGCTCCCAGGTTGGCCATTCGGAGTAATGCAGCAAGGAGAATGATGGCGAATAACCATCGCCGGTACGACCATTGTTGAGTCATTACTTCTCGGGCTGTGTCAGACGCGCGACACGCGACATGTCTTGAAGAGTATCCGGCAGGAATCGTAAGAGTTAGCTAACGCTTTGTCAAACAAATCAACGTTGTGGCGGGAGAAGAGAGGAGTTGTTGTGACGCGAACGACCGGCGCTGCAGAAAAGCGCTATTCCCAATACTTTGTGATGGTAGCCGCCATTTTTGTGACCTGTCTTATTGTGGCCAATATTATTGCCGTCAAGCTGATTGAAGTCGGCGGGCTTATCTTGCCCGCGGCCGTCATTATCTTTCCGGTCAGTTACATTTTCGGCGACGTCCTGACTGAGGTATATGGTTACAAACAGGCGCGTCAGGTCATCTGGCTGGGATTCATCTGCAACCTGATTGCCGTGGCTGCCATCTGGCTGGCGTTGCTGCTGCCAGCGGCCTCTTTCTGGGAAGCGCAGGAAGCATACGAGCAGATATTGGGTTACACACCGCGCCTGTTGGTGGCCTCTTTTCTGGCTTATCTGGTGGGTGAGTTTACCAACGCTATCATTCTGGCGCGCCTGAAGGTGCTGACCGCCGGGCGCTGGCTGTGGATGCGCACCATTGCTTCAACGTTGGTGGGGCAGGGTCTCGATTCGCTGGTCTTTATCACGCTGGCCTTCGCTGGAACCATTCCCATCGCCGGACTGCTGACGACCATTGTGACCCAATGGCTCTTTAAGTCAGGGTATGAGGCGCTGGCCACGCCGCTCACCTATCGCGTGGTCAACTTTCTCAAGGAAGCAGAAGGGGTCGATGTCTATGATCACGACACCACCTTTAACCCGTTGCCATTTGGCGAGTGAGTAGGCGCGCTCAGGAAATGCGGCATTCACGGAATGCGGCATTCACGGAATGCGGCATTCATGGAATGCAGAGCACCTGCGCCACGTTAATGCGGAAGCTGGCGTCGAGGCCGTTGGCGCCGGCGATGGCCTGGGTCGTCGTGTTATAGCGCCGGGCAATGCTAAAGACGGTGTCTCCCGGGCGCACCACATAGGCGCGGCCGCTGCTGCAGTAGGCCGGGTTGGCCACCGGCAGGCGCAACGTGGCGCCGGGCACAATCTTCTCTGAGGAGATGCCGTGGACGGCCATCAGCTCAATCGAGGTTGTATGCTTGTCCGCAATGCTATAAAGGGTATCTCCCGGTTGCACCACGTAATCAATAAAAGAGACCTGCTGCCCTCCTGACGCCACCGGTGGCGGCACAACAACCTCTGTGCTGGGCGGTGGTTGAGTGGGCTGGACCTCTTCGATAGTCGGTTCAGGCGTAGGCTCGACCAGTTCTGTGGTCGGCTGCTGCTGGATTGGCGGCGCAGCTTCGGGAGCCAGGCTGACGGCGCGCTCTGGCACAGGCTGCAGGAAGACAGTGGTATTGTCTATCTGCACAGGAACGCCTGGCTGTTGCACCCCTTCATCCAGGCCTGTCTGCCCATCGACGGGCGTCTCGACCAGTTCAGAGTCGTCCGGACGTGTCAGGAATGAGATCAATAGAAAACCGGCAACGGCTAGAATGACAGCGATGACGATGAGGAAGAACACCAGTCGGTTTTGCATTGGTCAAGCCTCTTTATAACAGGTTGCTAACATTGAAGTTAGATAATGTTCGATGCCTGGCGTCGAGAGCGGGAAAATTCCCTCGAATACCATTATACATAATATTCGCAATTCATTATACTCAAGTTAGCAGAAGATCCAGAGGAGAAGGCAATGATATATTTGCGTGAGAAGCTGGAAGAGATTGAACAGCAGATATTAGCGCCCTATGCACTATTAAGCGTCAAATCGCGGGGGCGCGACTATCCCGAAGCGGAATCGAAGACGCGCACCGCTTTTCAGCGAGACCGGGACCGCATTATTCACACCACTGCGTTCCGGCGGCTTGAGTATAAGACACAGGTATTCGTCTTTTACGAGGGCGACCATTACCGCACGCGCCTCACTCATACTCTGGAGGTGTCGCAGTTGGGCCGCTCTCTGGCGCGAGGGCTGGGGGTGAACGAAGATCTCACGGAGGCCATTTGTCTGGCGCACGACCTGGGCCACCCGCCCTTTGGCCACGCCGGTGAACACGCGCTGGACCTCATGATGGCTGATCATGGCGGCTTCAACCACAACACGCAGAGTTACCGCGTGGTGACGGAGCTTGAACATCGCTATGAGGAGTTCCGCGGGCTTAACCTTACTTATGAGACGCGGGAAGGGATGATCAAGCACGAGACCGATTATGACAAGAGCGACGCCACCGGTTATGAGCCGGACAAACGGGCGTCGGTGGAAGCGCAGATTGCGAACCTGGCCGACGAGATGGCCTATAACGCACACGACCTCGAAGACGGGCTGCGCGCCAACCTCTTCACGCCGCAGGATCTGGAACAGTTGGAGATCTGGCGTCGTTTCAAAGAGGAGATTGGTTGGAATGGCAAGCCCTTTAATGACGTAATCCGGCGCGAAATTGTGCGCGAGTTGATCGGCGCTTTCGTAACGGACGTGGTGCGCACAACATCGGCCACGTTGGAAGAGTACAACCTCGATTCGCCGGAGAAGGTGCAGCTTTTCGACCGCAACGTAGTCAGCTATTCCCCGGACATGGCGCGCCAGGTGAGCGAATTGAAGGCGTACCTGTACGAGAATATGTACCGCCACTCGCGCCTGATTCGCATGCAGGTAAAGGCCGAGCGCTTCGTCTCAGAACTATTCCGCGCCTATGCCAGCGAGCCGCTCATGCTACCAGAAAAGACCCAACGCCGCCTCAAAACACTGCCAGTAGAGCGCGTAGTCTGCGACTACATCGCAGGCATGACAGACCGCTACGCGCTGGACGAGTGGGAGAAGCTGTTTGACCCATACCGGAAGGCGTAGCTGA
>CAZRTM010000099.1:0-9807 GCA_964602995.1 uncultured Ardenticatenaceae bacterium | reverse complement strand
CCCCGCGCCGGGGCATCTGCGGCAAAACCCAATCTCTAATCTCCAGTCTCCAATCTCCTCTCCCCCTTGGCGCAACCACCACATAACGCTATGATCAGACCCAGTTGCATTCTTGCGGCAATACTCCCACACCGCCGTTTCCCACAACCTGCATCTAGAGCGCAGATGGTTAATCAACGACGCCAATTGTAGACGCTCTGTTACCAAAGGAGATAGTTCCATGAGAATCGGTATTCTTACCGGCGGTGGTGATGTTCCTGGTTTGAATCCCTGTATCAAGGCCGTTGTGAACCGCGCAGTTGATGAAGGACATGAGGTCATCGGTGTGCGCCGTGGCTGGGCCGGATTACTGGAGTATAACGGGCAGGAAGAGGGTAGTTTTGATAAGAACCTGATAGTGCTGGACAAGCAAAAGGTACGCACCATCGACCGCACGGGCGGCACTTTCCTGCACACCAGCCGTACCAACCCCGGGCGCGTCAGGCCCGACGACGTGCCCGAGTTCCTGCAAGATCCGGAGCATCCCGACGCCGAGGCCAGCGACCCGCGTCCCCGCGATTTCACACCCCACGTGCTGAACAACCTGGAGCAGCTAGGCATCGATACCCTGATTCCCATCGGCGGTGATGACACCCTCAGCTATGGCGAGCGGCTACACAGCGAAGGGTTCCCCGTTGTGGCTATCCCCAAGACGATGGACAACGACGTCTATGGCACTGACTACTGCATCGGCTTCAGCACCGCCGTCACCCGCAGTGTGCAGTTCATCCACCAGTTGCGCACCAGCACCGGCTCCCACGAGCGCATTGCCGTCATCGAGCTGTTCGGGCGCAACAGCGGCGAAACCAGCCTCATCAGCTCCTACCTGGCCGGCGTGGACCGCGCCATCATCTCTGAAGTGCCCTTTGACCCCGAGAAACTGGCCGAGCTGGTGCTCCGGGACAAGCGCAATAACCCCAGCAACTACGCGATGGTCACCATCAGCGAAGGGGCGCACATAGTGGGCGGCAAGGTGGTGGAATATGGCGAAACAGACGCCTACGGCCACCGCAAATTGGGCGGCATTGGCGAAATTACCGGCGAAGCGCTCAAGCAACTGACAGGCGAAAAGATGATTATCCAGCGTCTGGCCTACCTCATGCGCTCCGGTGCGCCCGACGCCCTGGACCTGATGGTCGCCGTCAACTTTGCCAACATGGCTATGGACCTTATCGGCGACCGCGTCAGCGGCCGCATGGTTGCCCTACGCGACGGCACCTACACGCACATCCCCATGAGCACCGTCACCAGCGGCATCAAACGCGTCGATGTGGATGAGCTATACGACAAAGACCAATACCGCCCCAAAGTGCGACACGTGTTGGGTAAGCCGATGTTTTTGTATTAGAGGTTGGAGACTGGAGATTGGAGACTGGAGATTAGAGATTGGAGATTAGAGACCAGGCTTTTGCCGCAGATGGACGCAGATGGACGCAGATGGGGTGGGTGGTTAGTTGGCTACTATATCTAACCAACCAAAAAAATTCGTGCCAATTCGTGAAATTCGTGGCAACCCCCCAACCCCCCAATCTCCAATCTCTAATCTCCAATCTCCCCTTAAGTCCTTCCAAACTCCCGCGCCAGTTGTGCTGCTGAGAGATGGATCAGCGTTGGCCGGCCGTGGGGGCAGGTGTGGGGGTTGCGGCATGATTCCAGTTGCCGAATCATCGCCTCCATCTCCGCCGGGGAGAGCGTCTGGCCTGCTTTGACGGCGGCTGTCTTGCATACGCGTAGGATGATTTTGGCCTCAATCTTATCCTGCAGCGGCTCATTACCCGCTTCCAGATCCTCGACCACGGCGGCCAGTGCGGCGGCGGGGTCCAGGCGCGAGAGCAGGGCGGGAATGGCGCGGACGACGAAGGTATTCGGCCCAAACGGCTCCACCTGGAAACCCAGCTCCGCAAGCAGCTCCAGATGCCCTTCCAGCAGCGTGGCCTGGTCTGGCGCGAGCTGCACCGTGGTGCTCGTCACCAGCCCCTGAGAGGCAATCTCCTCCCGCTCGCGCGCGGCCATGAACTGCTCATACAAGATGCGCTCGTGCGCCGCGTGCTGGTCGATGAGGAACAGGCCATCCGGCCCTTCGGTGATGATATAGGCTGCGCCAACCTGGCCCACCACGCGCATGATGGGCAACCGTTCGCCGCCAGCGAACCGCTCCTGAACGTCGTCGTCGGCCCTGGGTTTGGGGCTATCCAGAATCGCGTCCGACGCCTGGCGCATGGGCGTCTGCTCTTCCGGCCACTCAATGCGCAAATTTTCCTGTGCCTCGGGCAGCGGGTGGCGCGAGAAGGACTCTTCGTCCAACGACCCGCCCCAGCCGGAATAAGAGCGATCCAGCGAGCGCGAAGCCGCGCCCAGCGCCACATTGCGCACGGGGCTGCCGGCCACCAGCGTTCGGCGCACCGCCTTCTGCACGGCACTAAAGACCGCCCCACTATCGCGGAAACGCACCTCCGTCTTAGCCGGGTGCACATTCACATCCACCTGGTCAAACGGCATTTGCACAAACACCACCGCCAGCGGATAACGCCCCGTCGGTAGCAGCGTGTGATACGCCTGAATCACCGCATAGGTCAGGCTGTTATCCCTGATCCACCGCCCATTCACATACAACATAATCTGCCCGCGATTGGCCCGGTGCAAACTGGGCGGCCCAACGAAGCCGAAAACAGAGATTGGAGACTGGAGATTGGTTGACTGGAGATTGGAGATTGGAGATTGACCTTCGTCCCCCTGATCCCCAATCTCCAATCTCTGATCTCCAATCTCTAATAACTCTTTCGCAATCTCCACCCCATACACCGCCACCAGCACATCGCGCAGATTGCCATTGCCGCTGCTCTGGAACGTGACGCGGCCGTCGTGGGCGAGGCGGAAGCGGACGTGGGGATAGGCCAGGGCATAGCGGGTGACCAGCTCGTCGATAAGGCGCTTTTCCGTGGTCACCGTCTTCAGGAACTTGCGGCGGGCAGGGATGTTGAAGAACAAATTCTCCACGGCGATGACCGTGCCCTGCGGCGCGCCCACCGTGTCGCGCCGTTGCGGCTCGCCCCCTTCCAGCACCAGCCGTGTTCCCACCGGCCGCGTACCTGAGGCCTCGCTCGAGGCATCAGACGCCGCGCGCGTCACCACTGTCACCTGGCTCACGGCCGCGATAGCCGCCAGCGCTTCACCACGGAAGCCCAGTGTCCCTATCGCCTCCAGGTCTTTCGAACTGGACAATTTAGAGGTGGCGTGGCGCAAGAAAGCCATTTCGACTTCGTCGGCTTCAATGCCGCCGCCGTCGTCGGCTACCTGCACCAGGTCGCGCCCGCCGTTGCGGATTTCTATGTTCACAGTGCTGGCGCCAGCATCCAGAGCGTTCTCCACAAGCTCCTTTACCACGGATACCGGACGCTCTACCACTTCGCCTGCTGCAATCTGGGAAGCAAGTTGATCAGGTAAGACGTGAATAGACATAGCCTTATTTTATCACACCTGTAGCAGCACGCGCTGGTTGCATTCTGGTTGCGTTCAGATTCTTACCCCATTATACTTTGCGACGCGAACCCTGGTGTGAATAGGGTGCATTCCAAATCTGTACGTGCCGGTCACTTTGTGTTGGCCCTTCTGTAACAAACAGCGGGTGTGAGTGACCGGCGCGTCTTGTAGATTTCAAGCGTTTCTATCTCAGAAAGAGCTAAAGAGCCTATGCCCTTTACGCCCGACTATTTTGTAACAGAAGAACGACGCGCTTACTCCTTGCGCAGAGGCCCGGTTGGCGTGCTCATGTTGCACGGTTTCATGGGCAGTCCCACCTCTTCACGCCCCATGGCCGAATTCCTGGCGCAACAGGGAATCACCGTTCACTGCCCCCTGCTGCCCGGTCACGGCGAGCTGCCGGAGAAGATGCAGGGCACAGGCAGCCGGGAATGGATTGCCGAGGCCGAAGAAGCATTTGAGCAAATTCAGGAGTGGTGCGACGACATCTTCCTGGTGGGGCACTCTATGGGCACGGTGCTGGCCGCCCATCTGGCCATGCAAAAGCCCAACGTGCGCGGGCTGGTAATGCTGGCCCCCCTCTACAGGCCGCCCAGCCGCGCCATCTCCCTGCTGCGCGTTGGGCGCTACGTCATGCCCTGGTTCTATCCCTGGCGTTTCAAGAAGCTGCGCCGGCTGGCCCAGGAGCGCGTCCTGGACCTCTACCCCGACCTTGACCTGGAGGACCCCAAAGTGCAGGCCTGGCTGCCACAGGCCACCCGCGTGCCTACCTGCGCCATCGACGAAATGAGGAAGATGGCCGACCTGGGCCGTGACCTGTGGCCCTTGCTCAAAGTGCCTGTGCTCATCTTCCAGGGCGCGCGCGACATCGCCGTCACACCGGGCAACACCGAAGAGATTTATCGCCTGCTGGGGTCGGAGCAAAAAGAGCTACACACCTTCCCAAGAGCCGGCCATGAGCTGATGCGACCCTTCGAACCTGTCCACGCAGAAGTCTGGTCGCGCATTCGCGATTTCGTTTGCCACTTTGAACCACACCCGGCCGCCAGCTAAATGGTGCCTGGGGGCCACTCGACCATTCACCAACGAATTAACAGGAAAGTTGCTCGATTTTTGCAGCACTTCCGGTTGGCGATATAATCTCGCTGCGTTAGCCGAGTGCGGGATGCTTACCGGTGACGCACAGTCCCAAGCAGTCGCAGCACCCAAATATACGCATCTCTGAGGAGGAGAATATGCGCAAGTTCACATTTTTACTCACCTTTTTACTCCTGTTTTCCCTTGTGCTGGTAGCCTGTGGTGGCGACCAGGCCCCTGAACCCGGCGCTGGCGGCGAAGAGCCTGCTGACGTAACCGAGCCGGCTGACGAGGCCGAAGAGCCTGCAGACGAGGGTGAAGAGGAGCCGGCCGCAGGTAGTGATGACTGCGCCAGCGAAGACGTCTTCTGCGTTGGTCTGGTAACCGACGTGGGCGAGGTTGACGACAAGTCGTTCAACCAGTCAGCCTGGGAAGGCGTACTGCGCGCTGAAGAAGAGTTGGGCGCCCAGGTTGACTTCATCGAAACCGCCGACGCCACCGACTACGCCGCGAACATCGACCTCTTTGGCCAGGACGGCTATGACGTCGTTGTCACCGTCGGCTTTGCTCTGGGCCAGGCTACCTTGGAAGCTGCCCAGCGCTATCCTGACATCGACTTCATCGGCGTTGACCAGTTCATTGCCCCCGAAGCACCTGATGGTTGGGAAGGCGATTGGCCGCCGCCTAACGTCACAGGACTTATCTTCCCTGAAGATCAGTCTGGTTTCCTGGCCGGGGCGCTGGCCGGTCAATTGACCCAAAGTAACATTATCGCCGCCGTGCTGGGTACAGACCTGATCCCCGCTGTTAGAGCCTTCAATGAAGGTTTCGCCAGCGGCGCCGCCTACGTGAACGAGGACGTGCAAGTCATTTCCACCTACCACCCCGGCGGCCTGGACGTTGCCTTCACCGACCCCGGTTGGGGTGCGGACACCGCTCGCCAGGCGATTGAGCAGGGCGCTGACGTCGTCTTTGGTGCCGGTGGTAAAACTGGCAACGGCGCGCTCATCGAAGTCGCCAGCCACGAAGGCGTCTACTGCATCGGCGTGGACACCGACCAGTGGGAGACCGTCCCCGAGGCGCACCCCTGTCTGGTCACCAGCGCCATGAAGCTGATCACCCCTGGCACCTTCGACCTGATTCAGGCTTCCCGTGACGGCAGCTTCCCCGGTGGCAACTTCCTGGGCGAGGCCGGTCTGGCCCCCTTCCATGACTTCGAAGATCAGATTCCGCAGGAAGTTAAGGATCGCCTGGACGAAATCAACGCTGGGCTGCTGTCTGGCGAAATTGAGACCGGCTTCACGCCGTAAGCAGGAGCTATCCGTGAACACCCTTATACAAGGGCTGAAGGATAAATAGCGCTGAAACGGAACAATGTGCGACGTGAGTAACTATGGGCGCGTCGCACATTGTTTTCATCAAACCCACCCATCCATTGAGAAGAGGAACCAATAGGCGATGATACAAGATACCCCTGTGCCAGGAGACACTAATAGGCGATGACACAAGATACCCCTGTGTCAGGAGAAATCCTTCGCCGTATCTGGCGCGGCGTGAGTGCACCCGTAGCTTCTGTGGTTCTGGGCCTTCTCATCGGAGCCATCGTCCTCATCGTGTCCGAGGCGTCGCCAGTGGCAGCCTATAGCGCCCTTTTTAACGGAGCCTTTGGTAACATGCAGGCGCTGGGCCGTACACTGGAAAAGGCGACGCCCCTTGTTTTCAGTGGTCTGGCCGTGGCATTCGCCTTCAAGGCTGGCCTCTTTAACATCGGCGCACAGGGGCAGCTCACCTTTGGCGCCATCACAGCTGCCATTGTTGGCTTTGGCGTGCAGGGGCTGCCGCCTCTGATTCACGCGCCGCTGGCTCTGCTGGCGGGCGCGATTGCCGGTGCGCTGTACGGCGCCATCCCCGGCGCCCTCAAAACCTACACCGGCGCCCACGAAGTGATCACCACCATTATGCTCAACTACGTGGCCATTAATATTACCGACTACCTGGCCAACGGTCCCCTGAAAGATCCTTCTCCTGGCAACGTCGTGGCCCGCACGCCGTCAATCCTCTCTTCAGCCCGCATTCCGGCTATTGGCGGCATTCCCCTCGGCTTTGTCCTGGCCGTGCTTATGGCCATTCTGGCCTGGTGGGTGCTGTGGCATACCACATTAGGCTATGAAATCCGCACGGTGGGCCTCAACCCCTCCGCCGCCCGATATGCCGGTATCGCCGTTTCGCGCACCGTCATCCTCACCATGGTGCTCAGCGGTTTGCTGGCCGGTATGGGCGGCGCCATTGAAACCCAGGGCGTCATTGGCCGCTTCCAGCCAGGCTTCAACGTGGGTCTGGGCTTCGACGGCATCACCATCGCCCTGCTGGGCAAGACGCACCCCATAGGGGTCATACCCGCTGCCATTCTGGTCGGCGCCATGCGCGCCGGTTCCAGCGCCATGCAATTCCGCGCCGGTGTGGCCACCGAAATTATTGACGTTATTCTCGCAGTTATCCTTTTCTTCGTCGCTGCCGACGCCATTATCCGCTGGTTACTCCGCACCCGCGTCTCTGAAGAGAAGGTGACGCTGAGCACAGGCTGGGGACAGCAGTAGGAGAGTAGGGAATGGAAGGAACCTTAACCCGCCCCGCTGAAAACCAGTTTCTACGCCGCCACGCCGTTGCCATTACTATCAGCATCGTGGTGATTGCTGCGATCCTGATTTCCTATACCATGAACCCGCGCGTGACGACGGCTGTGCTTTCGGCCACCATTCGCCACGCGACTCCGCTGGTGTTGGGTGCGCTCTGCGGCCTCTTCGGCGAACGGGCCGGCGTCATCAATATTGGCATCGAAGGGCAGATGTTGCTCGCGGCCTTCGTCGGCTTCATGGTCAACGTCTACGTGGGCAACCTGTTTGTCGCCGTCATGGCCGGCATGCTGACCGGAGCCCTTCTGGGCCTCTTCCTGGCCTATATGTCTGTCACCCTGAAGATGGACCAGATTATCGCCGGCACTATCCTCAATATCCTGGCCGTCGGCCTCACCGGCTATTTCTACACACAGGGCCTCACCACCCAGGGTAAGCTGCAACCGATTCCTCTCGGCCCGCTGGCTGACCTTCCCCTGATTGGGCCTACGCTTTTCAGAAACCCGCCCATCACCTATGCCACGTTTGTGCTGGTGTTCCTGGCCCATTACGTCATTTTCTACACGCGCTGGGGTTTGCGCACCCGCGCCGTGGGCGAGCATCCCCGCGCCGCCGACACCGTGGGCATCAACGTCTTCAAGATGCGCTATTACAATGTCATTATTGGCGGCGCGCTGGCCGGGCTGGCAGGCGCTTTCCTGTCACTGGAAGCAGTCGGCTCCTTTGAGCGGAGCATGACCAACGGGCGCGGCTTTGTGGCCCTGGCAGTCATGATTTTCGGCAAATGGACGCCTCTAGGCTCCTGGGCCGCCGCGTTGCTCTTCGGTTTTGCCACTGCCATGCAGACGCAACTACAATTTGCCGGCGTGCTGGCCATTCCGCACCAGTTTATCGGTATGCTACCCTACGTGCTTACCATCGTTGTCCTCGCCGGCTTTGTGGGCCGTGCGCGGCCACCGGCTGCGGACGGTGTCCCTTACGAAAAGGAATAATCATGAGCAAACCGCTGGCTCTGGAAGCTCGTAATATCACCAAACGGTTCCCCGGTGTTCTGGCCAACGATAGTGTGAACCTGGACCTGCGCAAAGGGGAGATTCTGGCCCTGCTGGGCGAGAATGGCGCCGGTAAGAGCACCCTGATGAACGTCATTTATGGCCTCTACACGCCGGATGAGGGCGAGATTTACATTGATGGTGAGCGGGTGGTGATAGAAGACCCCAACGATGCCATCGCCCGCGGTATCGGTATGGTGCACCAGCACTTTATGCTGGTTCCTGTCTTCACCGTGGCCGAAAACATCGTCTTAGGCTCCGAAATTACACGCGGCGGTCCTACGCTGGACATGCGCACCGCCCACCAGAAGATCCGCCGCCTGTCTGAAGAGTTCGGCCTGCGCGTTGATCCGGGCGCAGTGGTCGAGAACCTCTCCGTCGGCGCTCAACAGCGCGTAGAAATCGTCAAGGCCCTGTATCGCCATGCCAATATCCTTGTTCTGGACGAACCGACAGCGGTCCTGACGCCGCAAGAGGCCGAAGACCTGTTCCGCATCATGCACCAGTTGACGGAACGTGGCGTTTCCATCATTTTCATCACCCATAAGCTAAAGGAAGTGCTGGCTGTGGCCGACCGCATTACAGTGATGCGCCGCGGGCGCGTGGTGGGTACCACCACACCGGCCGAGACGGACGAAGAGGGGTTGGCTTCAATGATGGTTGGCCGTGAAGTAGTCCTGGAAGTGGACAAAGATGAGGCTGAACCGGGCGAGGTTGTGCTGCGGATCGAGAATCTCACTGTTCATGACGAGCGCCATTTGCCTGTCGTGCGTGACCTCTCCCTGGAGGTTCGTGCGGGTGAAGTGCTGGGTATTGCCGGTGTCCAGGGCAACGGCCAGACAGAGCTTGTAGAGGCGCTAACCGGCCTGCGCCCGGCCCATTCTGGTCATGTGCGGTTGGGCGACGTTGACATTCCCTTTGGCAACCCCCGCTTCCTGATCGAACATGGCTGCGCCCACATTCCTGAAGACCGCCAGAAGCATGGCCTGGTCATGGCCTACTCCGTGGCCGATAACTTGATCCTCTGCAACTACTACAAGCCGCCCTTTGCTCGCGGTCTGCGGCGGTGTGAAGAGCCGATTATGGAGCAGGCTGAGCGGCTGATTGAAGAGTTCGACGTACGCACGCCAGGCCCCAACATACCGGCCAGAAATCTCTCGGGTGGTAATCAGCAGAAGGTGATTGTGGCTCGCGAGCTAAGCCGCCCCCTACGGCTCTTGATTGCCAACCAACCGACGCGCGGCCTGGATGTCGGCTCCATCGAATTTATTCACGGCCGTATCATCGAGCAGCGCGACGAAGGCGTTGCCGTCCTGCTGGTTTCGGCTGAACTAGACGAAATTTTGGCGCTCTCCGACCGCATTGCCGTCATGTATCACGGCCAAATCGTAGCCACAGTGCCCGCCAACGAAACCACGCGCGAAGAGCTGGGCCTGCTGATGGCTGGCGGCGAAAACAGGATTCCCGACGATACGGTTATCGAACCGGCCTCGCACAGCCCACTGCCGCTGCAGAGCGACGTTTAG
>CAZRTM010000098.1:0-16636 GCA_964602995.1 uncultured Ardenticatenaceae bacterium | reverse complement strand
CCCCAGGATGGCTTCTAATAGACCATCTTGTTTCAGTTTTGCAGCACCAGCCAGTAGAAAAACACCACCTGTTAACAGACGGGCAAACAAAGCAAAAAGTGACAAAAACATATTAACTTCCCCTACTCGTGAAACAAAGGGTATTAACTATAGTACTGGCAAATCTTCATACTCCAGTCTAAGCAATCTCTAGGCACCTGTAAACTGTGGAAATCCACAGGTTTTGCTGGATTTCGAAGGATTGCTGGCGTTTCCCGCGCTCGAGTTAGGGAAAAGCGGCGTATAGCTCGGACGGTACTTGCGGTGAAAGAGGTCAAACTGTTAGCAGTCAGTCAATTTGTTGAAGAAGCTGGTGGAAGCGGCAGTTTTGGCGAAGGAGCAGAGGGGCGCGAAGGGATCTGTGTACTACCCTTCAACTGCTCCGCCAATGAAATGGCTCGATCTTGAACTCGCTTGTGTCATAAAGTGGAATCGACTCATCTAGCTGGATAGGCAGTCACATACCGTGGCCCGTCCGCGTCATTCACGATAATCCAGGGAGTAACCACCTATTACCCCTTCTGTGTTGCAAGCGTTCATTGAATCATGAACTTTATGAGGCAAGTTCGCATCGCCGCATGTCGCCGCATTTCCATTGCAACTTAATTTCGCGGCCGATACTGCAAAGCCTCCGCCAAATGCGCCGGCTGAATCTCATTCTCCTCCGCCAAATCCGCAATCGTCCGTGACAGCTTCAGAATGCGGTGGAAGGCGCGGGCCGAGAGGCTCATCTGGCGCATGGCGGATTTCATTAGCTGCGACGCTGAGGGCGAGCATCCTGTGTGCCCAATTTACGAATCACGATTCCCTCTAAGAGAGGTGGAATCGCAGCACTCCTCAGCGGTGTCTGCTCTCCGCCCCACTAGTCCATATGCGGCCTCGGCCTAATACGGACTTTTTCAGGGGTCAACACAGTAAAGGCCAGACGAAGTTGCTCTGCGTGTTTCTTAAAGAGATCAGCTACCAACTCTGCTTTCTGTCTACTCATCAGGCCATTAAGGCGAATAAGTACAACGCCTGAGGTAACACGGCGCTGTTGGAAAACGATAGCGCCAAAATCCTTATCAGCGGTCAGAAGTATGGCATCATGGTTATTGGATAACCTAAAAACCTCGGAATCAGTACTGGAGGGAGCTATTTCGGCAATATACCAGACATTGACCCCTTCAGCGCGCAATCGCGATACGATAGAAGCATCAATGCTCTCGTCTGCTACTACATTCATGCTGGGTCAGCAGTCGGATAGATGACGTCCGAACGCAGAGTATCAGCCGCATAGGCCAGCGCCGCCTGTATAGCCTCGCGAGTCAGACGAGGGTGTTCCTCAAGGAGTTGTTCTACTGTTTCCCCTGCCGCCAGTTTATCAAGGATTAGTTCAACTGAAATGCGCGTGCCGCGCACAACAGGTTTGCCCATTAGAATCTCAGGATCGGACACAATAAGCTTGGTATCCACAGCTATATCCTCTCGTAGATAAGTCTACTGGCCGATTATACCATACTGTATATACAGCTATTTGCAGAGTAAGGTGCATCGCACCGCCCCCTACTCCCTCGGCCGATACTGCAAAGCCTCCGCCAAATGCGCCGGCTGAATATCATCCTCCTCCGCCAGATCCGCAATCGTCCGTGACAGCTTTAGAATGCGGTGGAAGGCGCGGGCTGAGAGGCTCATCTGGCGCATGGCGGATTTCATGAGCTGTTTGCCCGTGGCGTCTAGCTTGCAGATGGCCTTGACCTCGCTGGGGCCCATGTCGGCGTTGCTGTAGAGGTCGCTGCCGGTGAAGCGCTCGGCCTGGCGGACGCGGGCCGCTTCCACGCGCTGGCGCACCACGTCGGACGGCTCGCCGCGACGGTCGGCCGAGAGCTTCTCGAATGGTACGCGCGGCACCTGCACGTGGATGTCGATGCGGTCCATGAGCGGGCCGGAGATTTTCTTCTGGTAGCGGGTGACCATGCTGTTGCTGCAGGAGCAGGTGTGCGTGGGGTCGCCGTAGTAGCCGCAGGGGCAGGGGTTCTGAGCGGCAACCAGCATGAAGTTGGCGGGGAAGGTGATGGTGCCTGTGGCGCGGGAGATGGACACTTCGCGTGGATGGCCTTCCAGCGGCTGGCGTAGCACTTCGATGAGGTTTTTGCCGAACTCCGGCAGCTCGTCCAGGAAGAGCACACCGCGGTGCGCGAGCGAGATTTCACCAGGGCGTGGCCAGGCGCCGCCTCCCACCAGCCCGGCATAGCTGATGGTATGGTGCGGGGAACGGAAAGGACGGTGACGGATGAGGGGCGTCTCCGGCGGCAGCTCACCCGCCACGCTGTAAATCTTGGTCACCTCCAGCGCCTCGTCCACCGACATGCGCGGCAGAATGCTGGGGAACGACTTGGCGATGAGGGTCTTGCCCGCGCCTGGTGGGCCGGTGAGCAGAACATTATGCCCTCCAGCCGCCGCCACCTCCATCGCACGCTTGACGTGCTCCTGACCCATGATGTCGGCAAAGTCGGCGGCGTAGGTCAGCCCATCCTGGCTGAAAAGCTCAGTGTCGGTGCTGAGCGGCTCGATGGGCGAGAGGCCAGTCAGGTGGCCGACGAGCTGGCCCAGGTCGCGCACGGGCAGGACTTTTACGTCCGGCAACAAGGCCGCTTCTGGGGCGTCCACTTCGGGTACGAAGACGCACTCATACCCTTCCTCTCGCGCCCGCGCCGCCAGGGGCAGAATGCCTTTGGTATGTCGGGTGGTTCCGTCAAGGGAAAGCTCGCCGATGAAGAGAGCGTTTTCCAGGCTGTCGGGCCACACCTGCTGCGAGGCGGCCAGGATGCCCACGGCGATGGGCAGGTCATAGGCCGGGCCTTCTTTGCGCAGGTCGGCCGGAGCCAGATTGACCGTGATGCGCCCGCCGGGGAATTTGAGGCCGCTGTTGCGGATGGCGGAGTAAACGCGGTCGCGGCTTTCACGCACCGCGGCATCGGGAAGTCCTACCAGGTTGAACGCTGGGTGGCCGCGATTGGCGTCAACTTCTACCTCTACCAGCTCTGCTTCCAGGCCGACAATGGCGCAACTCATCACTTTGGACAGCATGTCGTGCTCCTATGTATGCTACTGTGGGACACCGCCAAGAAAAACGCCACGCCATTATATCAAGAGTCTCCAGGAGCAGGTAATAAAAAAAGGAGATTGCACAACCCTATCTCTCGACAGGGCCACACAATCTCCAATCTCTAATCACCAATCTCCAATCAGCTAGCAGCCAGCGCCTGCTCCAGATCCTCGATCAGATCATCGATATGCTCCAGCCCCACGCAGAGGCGGATCATGTCCGGCGTCACCCCTGCCGATTCCAGCTCCTCTTGCGAAAGCTGGCGGTGCGTCGTTGAGGCCGGGTGCGTCACTAGCGAGCGCGTGTCGCCAATGTTCACCAGCCGCTTGAAAATCTTCAACGCGTCGAAAACCTTCACTCCGGCGTCAAAGCCACCCTTCACGCCAAAGCTCAGCAGCGCCGAAGGACGGCCATTGGTGTACTTCTGTGCCAGTTCATAATAAGGTGAGCTTTCCAGCCCGGGATAAGTAACCCAGGAGACCTTCTCGTGGCCCTCCAGGTAACGCGCCACCGCCATCGCGTTCTCCACGTGCCGCTCCATGCGCAGCGGCAGGGTCTCGATGCCCTGCAAAATCAGGAAGACGTTGAAGGGGCTGATGGCCGAACCGGTATTACGCAGCGGCACCGTGCGCGCCCGGGCGATATACGCCGCCGGGCCAAAGGCCTCGGTATAGACCACGCCGTGATAGGCAGGCTCAGGGTTGCTCAGCGCCGGGAAGCGGTCAGCGTGCTCCGCCCAGGGGAAGTTACCGCTGTCCACAATCACACCACCCAGCGAATTGCCATGCCCACCCATGTACTTGGTCAACGAATGCACCACAATGTCCGCACCATACTCAATCGGTTTAATCAGCACCGGCGTGGCCACCGTGTTATCGACGATGAGGGGCACGCCGTGACGGTGCGCCATTTCTGCAATCGCTTCAATGTCGGCGATGTTACCTGCCGGGTTGCCGATCGTCTCGGCGAAGACGGCCACAGTCTTATCGTCGATCAGCGCCTCTAACTTCTCGGGGCTGTCGTCTTCGGCGAACCGCACGTCGATGCCCTGTTGAGGCAACATATGACGGAACAGCGTGTAGGTCCCGCCATACAGCAGGGGCACTGTTACCACATTGCAGCCCGCAGAGGCCAGCGTCAGAATCGAATAGTTGATGGCCGCACTACCAGCGCTGACCGCCAACCCGGCCACGCCCCCTTCCAACGCCGCCACGCGCTTCTCCAGCACATCGGCGGTCGGATTCATAATGCGCGTGTAGATATTGCCAGCTACCTCTAGATTGAACAGATCCGCGCCGTGCTGCGCGTTGTCAAACTCGTAGGCCACCGTCTGGTAAATCGGCACGGCTACCGCCTTCGTCACCGGGTCGATCTCATATCCGGCGTGGATGGACAATGTTTCGTCTCTCATATATTACTCCTCTAACTTATTCTGGACGGGAATATCAAGTGAGGGCTCGACGCGCGAGCTGCAGCGGGTCATCGGGATCGACGCCGGGCATAAAACGAGTATGCCGGTCGGTATCGGTAAGTTGGTAAACCAGGCCCAGCCAATTGTTGAACAACGCTTTTGCTGTGTCACCCCAGGTGTTTTCCAGGCGCGGCTCAAAGAGCCATTCGGGGAAGGGCGGAATCGGCTTGCCTTCCTGGCGTGCCTTTATCGCTTCCATTAAATAGGCCTTGTCAATCTGCTGTGCCTCATCATCGAAATAGTTCTCGGGCTGCGGCGGTGGCTCTTCCAGTTCGCCATTAAGGTAGCGCAGGACCTCCCGCTTGTACTCTTTCAACAGGCTGTTGCGGAAATACTCGGGATGGCCCTGGAAATAAACAAAGCGGAAATGATCGGGGCTGACCGCCATCTGCACACCTGCTTCTTCACTGTCGATGAGGATGTGCAGACCGGCCTCCTCCATCTGCTCCGCCGTCACTTCATTCCAGCGCGAATGGGGCATATCGAAGCGCGTGTTCACATCACGCAACAAGGGGTGCGAGTGATCACGTACGCGATGAGAGTACACGCCCCACTGCTTGCGCGGCAGGCGGCGGCGCACAATGCCATGCTTCAGTTGCAACAGCGCATGCGTCGCCAGACAGGAACAGAGCACCGAGGCCACAGATTCCGATGCCCAGTTCAGCACCTCCTGCAGCGGCTCCCAGAATGGTTCCAGTTGCAGGCTGGGATTTGTCACGTTCGCGCCGGTCACAATCAGGGCATCCAGCCCTTCCTCTTGCAGCTGCTCGAACGTGTCATAGTACTCATCAATATAATCTTGCGTCTCTTCGCTACGCGGCAGACCGGGCACGGTGAAGGGATGCACATAAAACTGCACAATCTTGTTACAGCTACCTACCAGGCGCATGTATTGCTGCTCTGTAATGAGCAGGGCCGCATCTGGCATCATGTTCAGCAGACCGATATGCAGCTCGCGAATGTCCTGATTGAGAGCACGGTCTAGCGATAATATTTCCTGGCCCCGACGCTGCAATTTCTCATACGTCGGCAATGGAGTATGGGCAACCAACGGCATTTCTTCACCACCACTTCAATACAGCATAAACGGGCCGGTCAAACCTCTACCGCCCCGCTTAATGACCTCAAAAGTCGTTGTGCATTACTCGGTTGTAATGACCCTCTATTGAAACCTGTCTCTTGTTATTCGTCAACTCGCATTTATTGGCTGTGGAGATTGGGTGATTAGAGATTGGAGATTGGGTGGGCGTCTCCTGCAGGTACCCGTGCGACAGGAAGCACGGGCTATTTGACTCGTACCAGGCTCCAGATCAACCACCCTGTCATTGCCTGCCAGTCATTCCTTCACTTTATTGACGTTTTACCAATTAAACTCTAACGATTGGCAGTGAAGATTATAAGGAGATGTAAAGTGGTTGTTCGTTAACATGGCAGCCCCATAATGAGCCTGCCTTTAGCAGTGTTGAATATTAAAGGAGAAGATCATCATGACACGTGAACAGTCCGCAAACAGACGCTCAGCCTGGCAAAACATAGTTGCACTCCTGTTGCTCATTGTGATGAGCCTGGCACTCGCAGCTTGTGGCGGCGTTCCCGGTCAGGAAGAAGCAACAGCGACCGCCCCTGTCATACCGACGAACGAGGGCGAAGGTAACTCAACCCCGGTGGCCAGCCCAACTCTGGCCGGCGAGGAAGGAGAAAATGCTACTGCGACTGAGGTCGCAGCCTCAACTGAGACCCCCGCGGCACCAACCGAAACAGCTGCAGCCAGCCCCTCCCCGGCCGGCAACGAAGAAAACGGTGGTGGGCCTGATACGGCAACACCAACGGCAGCGGCCCAACCTACAGAGAGTGCAAACACGCCAGAGGCGCCGGCCACCGCCGTTGCGCCCGGTAGTGACCTACAACCCATCGATAGCCGCGAAACGGCGTTTAACGTCCTCGCTTCTTACTATGATGCCATCAACCGCAAAGAGTACGAGCGCGCCTATGGTTATTGGCGCAACCCGCAGCAATCGTTCGACTCCTTTGTCAGCGGATTCGCCGAAACGGCATCGGTGAGCGTGGCCGTGCAGACACCCTACTTCGGCGGCGCCGCTGCAGGTAACCGATTTGCGGCAATGCCCGTCGTACTCATGGCCGTTCATAACGACGGCAGCCGTCACAACTTCGCCGGTTGCGTCGTAGCCTGGAGCCCCAGCGAGGGCGTGGTCGAACCGGAGCAGGTGGAATGGGCGCTAGATCGCTTCACCATCGCAGAATCGACATCTACTGACGCCGCGGTCATCGATGGCCTGTGCGCAGACGAGGCTGAGATGACCGGTGGGTCGTTTGATCTGGTCGATGGTCCTGTCCTGCTCATCGGCTCCTACTACAATGCCATCGATCTTGGCGATTTCGAACGCGCTTACAGCTACTGGCAGGCGCCGGCGCAATCGTTTGAGGATTTTGCGCAAGGATTTGCCAACCTGGACTCAGTAACGGTAATCGCCGGCATGCCCTACCGTCGCGAAGGGGCCGCCGGTTCGATCTATGCCGAGGTTCCGGTGTTGGTGCTGGCAACGAATAACGACGGCAGCGAGGAAAGCTATGCCGGCTGCTTCGTAGCCCAGGGCACAAATCTGGGTCCGGAAGAGGCCGAACAGGGCTGGTCCCTGCGTGACGCTAACCTGCAGGCCGTAACGTCTACCGACCTGGCCCAACTGGCAACACTTTGTACTGGATAAAGATGAAATGGGTGGGGAGCTACTTCTGAGGCGAGCGCCTAAAAAAGGTGCTTAAAAAAAGGAACCGGTCGGGTTTAATATCCCGACCGGCCCAAAAGCTTACGGCTGTTCCAACTTCCCCGCTCCCGGCTCTCCCCCAGCTTGAGGATGCTCCGTAAGCTATGGCAACTCTCAGCGGCGGTGCAAATGGCCATGATGTTGGTGCGGTGTAAGCTACGATGCGGCTTCGATGATTACACCGCCGCTGATATTGCTACCTTCCGTGAAATGAATGTTAGCGATGATGAGGAAGGTCACAACAACGTTCCGCCTATATAAACGAGCACTGTTACAAAACGTTACAGAATTCGGCCGATCAATTTGGAAAACCGCAATTTTTTAAGGTTCGGGCCTCAAATTACCCCTAAAGTCGCTGTAACAGGCGACAAATGGCCCGTCTTCAAGCCTATGGGGGGTCCGGTTGAGGATGTTCAGTCTGGCCATTGGCTTCGCTCAACTGCCACCCCTGGCCCGTGGGTAGTTGCAAAGTAAACACAGTGCCCTGGTCTTGCTCGCTCTCAACCCACACCCAGCCGCCATGCGCTTCGACAATGGAGCGCACCAGCGTTAGCCCCAGGCCAGAGCCTCCCTCTGAATGCCCATCCTGCACCTGATAGAACTTTTCGAAGATGTGCGGCAGATCTTTGGCCGGAATACCGGCGCCCTGATCAGAGACCTTGATGATCAGATTGTTGTCCTGCATCTTCAGCAATATCTCCACCGCCTCTCCAGGCCGCGAATACTTGATGGCATTATCCACAAGGTTGCTGACTGCCTGCCGTAACTGGGTGGGGTCAGCATAAAGCGCTTCCAGCTCATCTTCCACAACCAGAGAAAGCTTGACGTCCCGCGTCAGCGCCTGCCCCTGCAGGTCGGTTAACACACTTTGCACGATGGGCGCCACATCACAAAACTTGCGCACCTGCTCCAGGCGCGAATCGATGCGCGCCAGGTCCAGCAAAGCGGTCACCAGATTCATCATCCGTTCTGTCGAGTCGGTGATGCGGCTCACAAACTCTTCCTGCTGCTCCGTCAACGGACCGACATGGCCCAGCGCCGAGGCAAAACCAGCAATAGAGTTCAACGGGGCACGCAGGTCGTGCGAGACTGTGGCTACAAAGTTAGATTTGGCGGCATCCAGCTCTTTAAGGTAGGTAATATCCTGTAACACCAGAATACGCCCATAGCGCGGAATGGGCGCCAGCGTACAGAGCCAGTAAGATCCGTCATCCAGCTCCAGCTCGTGGCGCTGCGTAGCGGCATCCTCTTCAAAGGGGTAACTGAGCAACGCAGCCAATTCCGCATGGTTAACAGCTTCGCCCGCCGGCCGGCCAATGGCGTCACCGCTGAGTTTGAACTGCTCACGCGCCTGTTGGTTCAGCAGCAACAGCTCGCCATCACGGTCCGTAATGAAGATCGGGTTGCCGTTGTGCTCCAACATCGCCTCTAGTAGCTGCTGGCGTGAAGCAGATTCGGCAAAAAGGCGTGCGTTCGAAACGGCGATGGCCACCGCCGTAGCGATGGAAGAAGCGCGCTCCACGTCCTCCTCGCTGAACTCACCGTTGCGCTTGTTCAACAGTTGTAGCGCGCCAATAATTTCCTGGTTGATAATGAGAGGGACACAGACGATGGAACGGGTCTCAAACCCGGTCTCCTCGTCGATTTCCCGGTAATGGAGCGGATGGCTGGGCACGTCGTTGCTATAAAGCGCCTCACCACTCTCCACCACGTGGCCCACAATGCCCCGGCCAAGCTCCACGCGATAGCGCGACAGAATATCAGAAGAAGTGCCCACGTTCACCAATACACGCAGGTTCTTGTGCGGCTCGTCCAGCAGCCAGATTGAGCTGGCTTCTATATCCCAGCTATCATGCACTTCCCTGATCGTCAGGCGAGCCACCTCGTCCAGGTCCAAAGAGGAGATGATGGTTCGCGTGATACGCAACAGCGTCTGCAGCTCGTCCATGTTCGTGGTCAGCGCCGGATCGGCGGCCTCATAAGTGCGCGCATTCTCCAGGCCAATGGCCGCGTAATCAGCAAGAGCGGAAAGTAATAGTTCGTCTCGCTCGCTAAAGGCGCGCGGCGCATCGTGGTTGCTGACAGCCAGCACACCAATCGTCTGCCCCTCTGCTTTAAGCGGTACATAAAGAACAGCGCGAGCCAGAAAATCAGTCTTAATTTTGATTCCCTTACCCGAAAAGAGCGCCTGTCGGGCCGGTTCGCCGCTGCGGAAAACCTCGCCAATGCCCGAATCTTCAACTGCCAGCATGGAGAGGGACTGGGTCTCGTTTCCCAGCACACTCAGGGAATAGGGGTGCAAGAGCTGCTGCTCGGCATCTGGCAACCAGAGCGTGGCCCGTTCTGAGGCCGTCAGCTCAAGCGCGGACTGCAGAACATGATCGATGACCTGCTCCATATCCAGAGAGCGCGTAATCATCTTGCCCATAGCGAAGAGCGTACGCATTTCCCTAATCTGGCTGCGCATGGCCCCTTCAGTGCGGCGCAGTCGCTCCAACAGCAAACGCTTGTCGTTGCGCAGGCGGGTTTCGAGCAATGCCCGTTCAATCGTTTCGCTGACTTCGTCGACGGTAAATGGCTTGACCAGATAATCCTTGATACCCAGGCGGAACGCTTCAATGGCGTCTTTCTCAGAACCATAACCGGTCATCAGGACCACAGGGATATCGTTGGTCTCCCGCGCCAGCGCCTGCAGCACATCAAGCCCTGTCATCTCCGGCAAGTTTAGATCAAGCATCACGAGGTCGGGCCGTTGCTCGCGTAGCACTTCCAACCCCTCTCGCCCATTAAACGCTGCTGCGGCCCGGTAACCGAGGTTGGGCAGCAAATACTCAGTCAGATGCTTCACTATCTCGCGACTGTCGTCTACGACAAGGATTAGCTCACCGCTCATCGTTCATCACCGGGTAGGTCGTTCATCTGGTCATTGCCAAGGAAAATCACGGGTTCCGGAACGTTGTAAATGATTATAGCATATCTTGACAGCGATCACCCGGATACTATAATCTCAACTGAGTCGCGAGACAGGGGGTGGGTGGCGTCTGAAATGAAAATCAGGCATACAACGGCCTGCAATTGTACACAATAAGACGGGGAATATGTCAAGAACAGTACGCGCTCCACGAGGAACCGAACTACATTGTAAAGGATGGTTGCAAGAAGCGGCCTTCCGTATGCTCCAGAATAACCTTGATCCAGAAGTGGCCGGAGACCCTGACAACCTGATTGTCTACGGTGGCCGCGGGCGTGCAGCACGCAACTGGGAAGCGTTCGACGCCATCCTGCGTTCCTTGCAGGAGCTGGAAAATGACGAAACGCTGCTTGTGCAAAGCGGCAAGCCCGTTGCCGTCTTCACCACCCACCCCGACGCCCCACGCGTGCTCATTGCCAACTCCAACATCGTGCCCCATTGGGCGACCCAGGCCAACTTTGACCGCTGGGAAGCGGAAGGGTTGATTATGTACGGGCAGATGACCGCCGGAAGCTGGATCTACATCGGCACTCAGGGCATTTTGCAGGGCACCTACGAAACGTTTGCCGCGGCCGCCCGGCAGGCCGGATGGCCCTCATTAAGAGGAAAGTGGGTGCTGACAGCCGGCCTGGGCGAAATGGGCGGCGCGCAGCCTCTGGCAGTCACCATGAATGAAGGGGTGGGCCTGATTGTAGAAATCGACGAGTGGCGCGCCCGGCGTCGTCTGGAACACCGCTACATCGACGAAGTGGCCGAAGAGCTGGATGATGCCCTGGAGCGCGTGCAGCACTACGTCGAGGTTGGCGAACCACGTTCCATTGGCCTCATCGGCAACGCCGCCACCATTCTGCCCCAAATTCTGGAGCGTGGCCTGGTCCCAGACATCGTCACCGACCAGACGCCGGCCCATGACCCGCTGGCCTATTTCCCGCACCACTTGCCTTTTGCAGAGGCGCAGGCGCTGCGCGAGCAGGACCCGCAGGCATTTGAAGAGATGGCTATGAAGGCGATGGCAACCCACTGCGCGGCAATGGTCGCCTTCCAGGAGCGTGGCAGCATCGTCTTTGACTATGGCAACAACCTGCGCCAACGGGCGTTCGATGCCGGTGTGCAGGACGCCTTCAACTATCCCGGCTTCATCCCCGCCTACATCCGTCCCCTCTTTTGTGAGGGGCAAGGCCCATTTCGCTGGGTGGCGCTCAGCGGCGACCCCGAAGATATCTACACCACAGACCGCGCCATTCTGGAGCTATTTCCTGAGAATGAACACCTGCGGCGCTGGATTCAGATGGCGCAGGAGCAGGTCCACTTCCAGGGGCTTCCGGCGCGCATCTGCTGGCTGGGCTATGGCGAGCGCGCCAAAGCCGGGCTGCGCTTCAACGAATTGGTCGCCAGTGGTGAAGTGAAAGCGCCCATCGTCATCGGGCGCGATCATCTGGATGCCGGCTCTGTCGCCAGCCCCAACCGCGAAACGGAAGCGATGAAAGACGGGTCCGACGCCATCGGCGATTGGCCCATTCTCAACGCCCTGATCAACGCCGTTGGCGGCGCTACCTGGGTCAGCTTCCACCACGGCGGCGGTGTCGGCATCGGCTACAGCCTGCACGCCGGCCAGGTCATTGTTGCCGATGGCACACCCGAAGCAGCAGCCCGCCTGCAACGGGTGCTGACAACCGACCCGGGCATGGGCGTGGTGCGCCACGTCGACGCCGGCTATGAGCGGGCCGTTGAGGTGGCGCGCGAGCGCGGCATCAAAATACCCATGCTCGAAGATGAAAGCTGAACTCTCTTCTGGTGCATAGTAGATAGCCGTTTCCCTCTGGTTTTCACTCAAATACAGTACCACCGTGCTACACTGCCCTTACTTTACGTAAAGCTGTGACTATGCTATAGTATCGGCAACAAATGGGGTGAGGCTTTATTTTGTGATCGTAGCAAAGCTGAGGAGGTGCAGGGATGGTGTCACGACAGGACATCATTAAGCTATTAACCCTTTTGCTCGTCGCGAGCCTGCTTCTGGTGGCGTGTGAACGCCCCCTACAGAACGCAGGACAGACAGCAGAGGAACTTGCTACTCAGGTGGCCCAAGAGGCTGAGCAGGCCGGAGACGGCCTGGAAGAGGAAGAGGCCACGCCCGAACCGGCGCCTGAAGAAGAAGCCGGCGAGGAAGAAACAACACCAACTGAGTCTGCGCCTACCGATACACCTACCGAAGCGCCTGCCGAAGAAACAGCTACGGAAGAAGCGCCGGACGCCACAGAAGAAGTTGACCAGGAAGAGTCACCGCGCACCGGTACCGGTGACGAGGAAGAAGCAACTGAAACGCCTGAACCTGAAGCCACTGAAGAAGGCGCTGGTGAAACAGGCGTCGAAGAACCGGCTGCAGAAGAAACAGCCGAACCTGAAGCCACCGAAGCTGCTCCAGAAGAGGTGACCGAAGCAGAGACCGAAACGGACACTGAAGCTGAAACGGCTGAAGAAGAGGAAGCAACAACCCAAACCCAGACGGAAGCGGGGGCAGTACGTACACACGTCGTTCAGGCAGGTGAAAATCTATACCGCATTGGCCTGCAATACGGCATTTCCTGGGTCGTCATCGCCGACTATAACAACATCAGCAATCCCAACTCGATCTTCGTGGGCCAGCAGCTACGCATTCCGCCCGATGAGGGGCAGGCGCCTCCCGCTCCAACACCGACGCCTTCCCCCTCCACCGAGACCACATACATCGTGAAGCCGGGCGACAACCTCTACCGCATCGGTCGCGCCTTTAACATCAGTTGGGTGCAGATTGCCGAAGCCAATGGCATCGTCAATCCCAACCAGATCGTTGTGGGCCAGGAGTTGAAGATTCCGGCCGAGGCCCCCGGCCCCACGCCTCAGTTCACGCACACTGTGCGTCAGGGGGAGACGCTGTTCACCATTTCCCTGCGCTATGGTGTGGCCTGGTCCACCATCGCCGAGGCCAATGACCTCGCGTCGCCCTACGTTATCTATCCGGGACAGACGCTCGTCATCCCCGGGGGCTAAAAGGTAACGCGATATTCGCTTTCCTGTGCCCTCTGTTTATAAAGTCATGATCCATGCCCTTAGGCTGTGTACAGTCTAAGGGCTTTTTTAAGGTATGGTATACCCTTGCAACATATGGAACCGTTTGTAAAATCGTGGCCCGGCGTCATCCGGGCCTATCAGAACCATTTACCGTTCGCTGCAGAAACGCCCGTCGTCACCCTGAACGAAGGGCTAACCCCCCTGGTGCGCGCCGATCGTCTGGCAGAAGCCATTGCCCCTGGCGCTGGCCTCAACCTCTACCTGAAGTACGAAGGGCTGAACCCCACCGGCTCTTTCAAAGACCGCGGCATGACTGCGGCCGTAACCCAGGCCGTCAACGAAGGCGCACACACCATCATCTGCGCCAGCACCGGAAACACCGCCGCCAGCGCTGCTGCTTATGCCGCGCGCGCAGGCATCCGTTGCCTCGTTCTGGTGCCCGAAGGCAAAATCGCGCTGGGCAAACTGGCCGCCTGTCTGGCCTACGGGGCGGAGGTCATCGCCATTGACGGCTCATTTGACGATGCCCTGGAAATCGTGCGCACCATTGTAGAACGTCACCCCATTGCGCTGGTCAACTCCGTCAACCCCTGGCGCTTGCAAGGCCAGAAGACAGGCGCCTTTGAGATATGCGACCAGCTTGGCGGGCGCGCACCCGATTGGCACTGTCTGCCGGTGGGCAATGCGGGCAACATAACTGCCTACTGGATGGGCTACAAAGAGTACGGCAAGGGACTACCCCATCTGCTCGGAGGACAGGCCGAAGGCGCCGCCCCTCTGGTACGTGGCAAAGTGGTCGAAAAACCAGAGACCATCGCCACGGCCATTCGCATCGGCAATCCTGCCCGCTGGCACGAAGCAATGCAGGCGCTGGATGAGTCGGGCGGCATCATCACCGCCGTCAGCGATGAAGCGATTTTGGAGAGCTGGAAATTGCTGGCAAGCCGCGAGGGTATCTTCGTGGAACCGGCCTCTGCCACCGGCGTTGCCGCCCTCAAGCAACAGATTGCCGCAAACGCCATCGACGTCAAGGGTAAAACAGCGGTCTGCATCCTGACCGGCCACGGCCTGAAGGATCCTGATACCGCGGTGATGCAGGCGGAGCCGCCGCGCACGCTACCGGCGACGATTGAGGCGCTGGAGAGCTATCTCGCTCATAGCAACCAGCCCTAACGCGGCACCCGCTATATCGATCCCACAATACGCATCCGTTCGACTTTCCCTTGTCTCACCGGATGCGACTCCTTTGTTCGCTGAAGCCTGACTCAGGCAATACATGCTGCAGGTGCTGGTCATTTCTCGCATCCAATCATATAATCAATTAAGCTTATCTAAAATAACTTATTTGATAATAACTTATGGAGTTCATTGGCCGGCACTTCGAATTGAACTATCTGGACCGGCAGTACGCCGGTCCAGGCGCAAGTTTCTGTGTTGTCTACGGTCGCAGGCGTATCGGCAAGACTCGCCTGCTCACCCACTGGCTGCAGACACGAGACCACCCCGGTTTCTATTGGCTGGCGACTGATTCTTCGCCAGCCGCCCTACTCCGCAGTCTGTCACACCTGGTCTACCAACAGGTCAACGGCCGAACGCCTGCCGCTGCTGATTTTACCTACCACAGCTGGGAGGAGCTGCTGCGGGAGGTAGCGCGTCTGGGTGAACAGGAGGGCCAGCGTCCGGCTGTCATACTTGATGAATTCACCTACGCCATCGACGCTTACCCCGACCTGACCTATAAGCTACAGGCGGCGTGGGATCAGCTACTCAAAGAGCGCAACATTATGCTCATCATCTCCGGCTCGCATATCGGCATGATGGAAAGCGAAGTGCTGGCCCAACGCTCTCCCCTCTACGGCCGGGCCACCGGCTTACTAAAGCTGGAGCAGTTACCATTCCGTGACGTGCGCGCCCTCTTCCCAGGCTATAACGTGGAATCGTGCATCGCCCTCTATTCGGTGCTTGGCGGCGTGCCCTACTATCTGGAGTGTATTGACCCGTCTATGCCGGTTGTGGACAACATCATCGAGCGCGTGATGGGTTGGTCAGCGTTGGTGCAGGACGAACCTCGCCTATTACTCCACGATCATTTCCAGCAACCACGACACTTCGCCTCCATCATCGCCCAGGTGTCCAGTGGCATCAGCGTGCCCAAGGAGATTGCTACCAACCTGGACTTGAAAGAAGCGACTGTCAGAAACTACCTGCATAGTCTGACCAACCTCGGCTTGCTACGGCGCGAGGTACCGGCGACAGAGCGCCACCCTGAGCGCAGCCGCACCAGTCGCTACATCGTAGCCGACCCCTACCTCCGCTTCTACCATCGCTTCCTGGCTCCGCAACTGACCTTCATCGCCCGTGGCGCATACCAGGCAGTGTGGAAAACGATTGAGCGGCACTGGCGTGCATTTGTGGGCACTTACACCTTTGAGGAACTGTGTCGCGAATGGCTCTACGTCGCGGCTGAAACGGGTCGTCTACCTTTTATGCCGCAACGTGTAGGCAGCCACTGGAGCGCGACCGAACAAATTGACGTAGTGGCGATTAACTGGGATGAAGCTGAGGTGCTCTTCGGTGAATGCAAGTGGAAACGGACAAGCCGGCTCAAGGAGCGGGAGGTCAGAAAACTGATCGAGCGTGCGCAGCAGGTTCCTCTGGCCACGCGCAGCGGAAATGAGTTCCACCGCCAGTACGTATTTTTCGCCCGTGAAGGCTTCACGCCACCGGCCCAGGCATTGGCTGCCGAGGTTGGTGCCATCCTCGTTGACCTGGATTTTCTTGATGAGGTGTTGGCTGATGCTGTACGGTAGTGTGGTTAGCCTATGGCGCTGCGCCGTAGTCCAGAAAGCGCTCTGCAATCCAGCCCTCAACACCTTGCAGCGTCTGCACTTCACGCCAGGGGGCGCCGCCCTGGTTGGCATGGCCCGCTAAGAGCAACAACGTTTCGCCGTGGCTGACGAGCATAAGCTCCTGCCCACCGGGTGAACGATAGAGCCAGATATTTGCGCCGTCAGAATTGACAGTAGCCGTAGGCCCTTCCACCGGTGTCGGCGTCAGACTGGGCGTCTCCGTAGCTGTTGGCGTGGGCGTCACCGTCGGCGTCTCGCTCGGCGTCGGGCTGGGCGTGAAGGTCGGCGTGGGGCTTGGTGTGTCGGTGCTCACAGGCGTGGGCGTGCCCGTTTCCGTTGGCAGAGGCGCGCCGTCCCCATCCACCCCCGCGCCTTCCTCAGTGG
>CAZRTM010000097.1:14213-16987 GCA_964602995.1 uncultured Ardenticatenaceae bacterium | reverse complement strand
TCTCCAATCACGACCCATGTGCGCTGATGGCTTTGTGGCCGATGGTTTTTAGCACCTGAGCCATGCTGGCCGGGCGGATTGGTTTTTCGAGGTAGAGGTCCATGCCCAGGTCGAGGAGGCGTTCGCGGTCGCCTTCGAGGGCGTGGGCTGTCATGGCGATGATCAGGGGGCGGGGGCCTTCACGCCAGATCTGGTGAATGCGCTGCGTGGCTTCGATGCCATCCATTGTGGGCATCTGCACGTCCATGAAGACGGCGTCGTAGGGCCGTTCCTGTAGGGCGATGAGCGCTTCCTTGCCGTTCTCGGCGACGTCGGCGTGGTAGCCGAACTGGCGCAGGAAGTGCAGAGCCACCATCTGGTTGACCGGGTTGTCCTCAGCAATCAGCAGGCGCAGCGGCTGGCGGCTGCCCATATAGGGGTCGAAGCCGGGGTCGTTACTTTGCGTTAGGAACGGTGAAAATTCCACCGATTCGCTGGCGCCATCGTATAGCTGGAAGGGAAGGCTGACGTAGAAGGTGGTGCCTTGCCCTTGCTCGCTCTCAAACCAGATTTTGCCGCCCATAATTTTCACCAGGCGTTTGCAGATGGCTAATCCCAGGCCTGTACCGCCATATTCGCGGGTGGTAGAAGCGTCTACCTGGCTGAAGGAGTGGAAGAGCCGGTGCTGCTTATCCTGGGCAATGCCGATGCCTGTATCGCGCACGGCAAATTGCACGGTTACCTCGTTATTTTCGATGGCGTGGGCCTCCACCAGCAGCGTCACTTCACCTTGCGGCGTGAATTTGACCGCATTGCTGAGCAGGTTGACCAGCACCTGGCGCAGCCGCACCTCATCACCTTTGACAATTGGCGGCGTGCCGGCGGCAACGGAGATACTCAACCTAAGCCCCTTTTCCACAGCCCGCGGTTGCACCAGCATTGTTGCCTCGTTGACCGCTTCGCGTAGCGAGAAGGGGTTGTTTTCCAGCACCAGCTTGCCGGCCTCAATCTTGGAGAAATCGAGGATGTCGCTGATGATAGTCAGCAGTGCCTTGTTGCTGGCGCCGATCGTTTCCATGAATTGCCGTTGCTGCGGGGTCAGCGGCGTGTTGATCATGAGGTCTGTCATGCCGGCGATGGCGTTCAGCGGCGTTCGAATCTCGTGGCTCATGTTGGCCAGAAATTCAGCCTTGGCTCGCGCTGCCTCCTGTGCCCTGGCCCGCGCTTTACGCTCGGCCTGGGTGGTGCGCCGCAACCGCTTCACCGTGCGAATCAGCTCTTGCTCCTGCTGGTGCAGCATCCTGTGTGCGTGATTCATGTTCTGCACGGCGACACAGAGCAGCAGAGCCGAGAGGCCCAGATAGGTGAAGAGGGAAAGCATGTCAGCCCCATTGGGGTGAAGGGGGTGCGGATAGATCACGTACTGCCGGGCCTCCAGGTAGTAGAGGCCCAGAATGGAGAGGACGCTGGCTGCGCCGAACAGGAGCACCCCCCAACGGTTGAGCAGGACGGCGGCGATGACGATGACCAGGAAATAACCGCTGCTGCTGACGCTGTAGACGCCGCCGAAGTTGTAGATGCAGAAGGTGATGATGACCAACACTAAGAAGGCCAGCAGGTAGGAGACCAGGATCACGTAGCCGCGGCGGGTGAGGTACATGAAACCGACGAGCAAGCTGGCCGTGCTCAGACCCAGCCCCAGGTTTAGCGCCGCGTGGGTTGGCCGGGCCAATGCCAGCAAGGGGAAGACGGTGATGGAAACCAGTAAGAGGGTCAATAGTAAATTTTTTAGAAGACTCTTGGCGCGTTGCTTATCGCGGGAAGTTGAGCCTGTGGGAAAATTATCTTTACACGTTGTAAGCTGCATGGCTGTATGCCCTTTTTCGGGCTTCTCCCATTAACAAGTTCCAATATACAGAGTGGTAGCGTCAGCCAAACGCTCCGGAATTGTAATGATTATAGGTGTTTCCAAAGTATACTCACCACTCCATTTGTACTAGCCAGCCTACCAAAAGAGGTGGACCCTCTATCCAAACCCGGTAAGATATGGCCGCAACCAATTGTCGCGAGGAATGAATGATTCAACTAAGTATCGCTTTCCAGTCAAATAAGCGGCTGGCCGAATATGGCGAGCTGGCGCGGCTGGTGGAACAGTACACATTCGATACGATTACGCTTTATGAAGACCTGATGTTTCAACCGGCGTGGCAGCCGTTGCACGTCATGGCCCAGAACACGAAGCGCGTGCGCCTGGGGCCGGCCATTGTCACGCCCTACCTGCGCCACCCGGCCCTCATCGCCGGGGAGTTTGCGCTGCTCAACGAGGCCGCCGCAGGACGCGCCTATCTGGGGCTGGGCCGCGGTGCGTTTCTGGACGCGTTGGAGATGGAGCAGCCGCAGCCGATTACGACGGTGTGCGAGACGATCAGTATGGTGCGCCGTCTGTTGCAGGGGGATCGCACCCCATTCCAGGGACAGGTGTTCCGCGCTACAGAAGAGGCCTATCTGCGTTGGGAGCCGCCTTACCGGCAGATGCCGCTGCTCATCGGCACCTGGGGGCCTAAGATGGCAGCGCTGGCAGGGCGCGAGGCGGACGAGGTGAAGATTGGCGGCTGCTGGAATCCTGATTTCGTGCCGCTGATGCGCGACTACATTGCACGCGGAGCGCAGGAGGTAGGGCGCGATCCAGAAGAGATTGGCATTGTGGTCGGCGCGGTGACGGTGGTGGACGAGGATCGGGCGGCGGCCGAGGCGCTGGCGCGGCGTGAGGTGGCCATGTATCTGCCGGTGGTCAT
>CAZRTM010000097.1:1563-14113 GCA_964602995.1 uncultured Ardenticatenaceae bacterium | reverse complement strand
TTATGTTAACCTGTTTCAACAGGTTTCTGTCCTAGCTGTAGAATTGAATTCTACAGAACAGAACAAAAATGCAATATTATTCCCCCAACAACAATCAATTCGTCGGCGATTGCATGCCGTTTTACCATGACGGCGTTTTCCACCTCTATTACCTGCTGGATGAGGAGCACCACGGCGGCAACGAGGGGTTGGGTGGGCACCAGTGGGCCCATGCCAGCAGCCGCGATCTGGTGAACTGGCAGCATCACCCCCTGGCCCTGCCGCAGACGGAGCCGTATGAGGCGTCGATTTGCACGGGGTCGGTCTTTTTCCACGATGGCCTCTACTACGCCTTCTACGCCACACGCCTGCCGGGCTGGCAGGAGCATCTTTCGCTGGCTACCAGCCGGGATGGCATCCATTTTGAGAAGGAGACAGACGGCTTTTTGCTCAGCCCGCCGCCGGGCTATGACCCGCTCCATTTTCGCGACCCGTTCGTTTTTCAGCACGAGGAAACGGGCCAGTTCCACATGCTGGTGACGGCGCAACGTACCGGCGCCCAATTCCTGAACCGTGGCGGCTGCCTGGCACACTTCGTCTCGCCGGACCTGCGCCAGTGGACGCTACAGGAGCCGTTTTTGGAGGCAGGCTATCTGGACCGGCCAGAGTGCCCTGACTATTTCTACTGGAACGGCTGGTATTACCTGCTGTTCAGCATCGACAGCAGCACGCGCTACCGCATGTCCCGCTCGCCGCTAGGCCCCTGGCAGCGCCCGCCACTGGACACGCTGGAGGGGCTGATGGTGCACGTGATGAAGACGGCTGCGGCGCCGGACGCAGCGGGCAACCGCCGCCTGGCCACCGGCTACCTGGCTTCGCTGCGCGCGCCGGGGCAGACGGGTAAGCTGCCTTACGCCGGCAACGCCGTCTTTCGCGAGCTGGTGCAGCATGAGGACGGCACGCTGGGCCTGCGCTTCCCGCCGGAGATGCTCCCGGCGGCTGGGGAGCCGCTCACCCTGCCCTTAGTGGCCCTCAGCGACGGCGTGCGACAGGACGAGGAGGACGCGATCTGGATCCAGCCCGCACACGGCTTCGGCGCGGCGGCGCTAGACCAGGTCCCGCACAACGCGCACATCACCATGCGCGTGGAGCCGCAGCCGGGCGTGGAATATTTCGGCGTCACCCTGCGCGGCAGCGGCGCCTACGAATCGGGCCACGAGCTGCACCTCTCGCTCCACGAACAAACGGTGGCCCTACGCCGCCCGGACGACGCCACTTACGTGGTGCACGAGGAGCACATGCTGCGCCAGGTCTCGGGCCTCTCGCAACCGCACACGCTGGAGATTGTGATGAAGGATGACATCATCGACATCTGCATCGACAACCGCCGCATGATGGCCAACCGCGTGCTGGAGCGGACGGGGGAGCGGCTGTTTTTGTGGGGGCAGGGTGGGGAGGTGAGGTTTGGGGAGGTGGTGGTTAGGGGGTTGGGTTGATGGGTCGGTGGGAATGGGACGCAGATTACGCAGATTGCCGCAGATTTTTTGTTGTCTTATCAGGTGTATTGCTGTTAACGTATGAAGCGTTCCGCACGAGAACGTAATAAATCTGAGTAATCAGCGAAATCTGCGTCCCTTCTTCACGAGCAGATGTATTCAAAGCAGACGAGGTGCAAATCCTCGCGCCTGATGGTGTGGGCCGGTGTCGTGGCTTGCGCCTGGGGTTGGCTTTGCTCCTGCTGTAGCTTGCGCACGGTGTCGATGAGCGGGCTAACATCGCCGCTGTTGGTGTAGCCTTGCATGGCGTCGCGCAGGAGGCGGACAGAGGCTCCGACCAGCGGTTGCTTGAGGAACTTGCGGAGATTCAGCAGCTCGCGGCGGTCAACACCAGGGCTGTTCACATGGTTGCCCAGAATCTGGCGCACGATGTTCTGCTCTTCGGGGACCGGTTTGTCTACGGCAGCGACCATCTCCTGTTGCGCCACGTCGCCCAGGATGTCCGCTATCACTTTCTCTTGAATTTCGTAGATATCCCACTCGTCATAAGGTGGAGGATAGCGCGGCGTCTCGGGACCGCAGGCGATGAGCTGCATAATTTGGTAGCGGTTGTCGATAATGGCGCGGCGGTTGAGGTCGTAGTAGCGCCAGAAGTGGGTGCGGCCCGTTTCGGGATGGGGCGCGGTGAAGTAGAAGAAGACGCCCTCTGCGTGGCTGCGCTCCAGGCCGGAATGGATGCCGTCGTCCAGGTCTGTGAGCCATTTCGATGCTTCCGTGGCCAGCACCTTCTGCAGCTCGGCCATCATCGCCTCGCTGCTGGCCAGCTCCAGGAACGACTCCTGCTCTTCGACCACCGAGTTATCCTCTTCGGCAATACGACGGATGGTATTGAACTCGCGCGGGGTCACCACTTCGCCCAACACGCTGGCGTCCAGGAAGCCGGTCTGGTTGATAACGTCAATCTTAGAGGTCAGCCGCTCGACCAGGCCCAGCAGCGCCTCCAGTTCACGCTCGGGGAACATGTTGTAGATGGTCAGCACGTCGAAGGGCGAGCCAAGGCGGTCGATGCGGCCGGCTCGCTGCACCATGCGCGTGGGATTCCAGTGCAGGTCGTAGTTGACGAGGAATCCAGCATCCTGTAGATTCTGCCCTTCGGAGAGCACATCAGTGGAAACCAGAATGTCGATTTCCTCATCCTTGCCCCTCAGCTCTGGCCGGCCATGAGCCACCGGTGCAAAGTGCTCCACCACGCGGGTGCGGTCGGCAGGGCTGGTGTCGCTGTCGATGCGCCGGATGTTGGGCTGCACCAGCGCCTCACGCCACGGCTCGCTCTCTTCCCCACAAAGCGCCTTGTAGAGATAGCGGGCCGTATCCTTATAGTAGGTGAAAACAAGCACCTTCTCTCCGGCCAGCTCCGTTTGTAGTAACGACTTCAGTCGTTGCAGCTTGGCGTCCCGGGCTACGGTGATGCCCTCAATATCGTGCCACACTTCGGTGAGCGCCTCGATATCGTCCATCAGCGCCCGGTGCAGGCGACGGCGGTCGTACTTCTCGGGGTCCAGGTGCGGCAGGACGGCGATGACTTCGCGCACGACCTCGTCCTCGTCAAAATCAGCGGCCAGGGAGCGCGGCACGCCGTTTTCATCATCCGCGGCATCGTCTTCCAGGAAGCGCATGGCCATCTGGAACGAGGCGGAGTCCAGAATGACATCGTCGTTGACGTACTCGGCGAACGTTTTGACGAATTGTAGGGCACGGCGTACGGAGATGCGGAAGGCGTTGATGCTTGATTCCAGCCGCTTGAGGAAGCGGCTCTTGAAGATGCCCACCAGCGCCACCTGCCGCCCCAGCTCAAAGTCATCCTGCGCTTCATCGCTCTTTTTGTACGATTCCAGGTTGTAGTGAGCCAGGTTAAGGCCTTCGATGCGGCGCACAATTTCCTTGTAGAAGCCCTCGTAGGTCGCCTCCAGGTCGTAACGCACCGTGCGCAGCTGGCGCTCGGGCCAAGAGATGCGCTTGCCGCCAATGGTGGCTTCGGGATAGGCGCGGCGGATGAACTGGCGCGTGCGGCGCACGACCACCTCTTCCAGCAGGTTAAAGACGCGAATGCTGCCCTCTTCCACCGACTCGCGGCGCGCGGCCAGGAAATATTTATAGAGGTCGCCGATGCCGGCCGAGGCGAAGTAGGTGCGGTCGTTGCCGGCGAAGAGGTTAATCTGGTTGTAGAGGTCGAAGATGGTGTTGTTGATGGGCGTGGCCGTCAGCAGAATGACCTTCTTGCGCCCGCCGCTGCGCCCCAGCCGCCCATTGGCCGCCAGCAGCGTTTCCAGGTTCTGGTAGCGGTTGGTGCGCCGGTTGCGGAAGTTGTGCGCCTCGTCGATGAGCACCACGTCCACGTCGTGCAGGCCGCGCATCTCATAATCTTCCTGCCCGAAGCGCTCCTGAGACACAATCTGCGCCGCAATGGCCGCCTCGCGCAGCTCCTCGCGCCACATGTCGCGTAGGGAGGCGGGGCAGATGACCAATGCCTTTTGCCGCTGGTGGTAGGCGAAATCCTCCAGCAGCTTCTTGCCAATCCACGTCTTACCCAGCCCTACGGAGTCAGCAATCATGACGCCGTCGTAGCGGGCCAAAATGCGCCGCGCTCTCTTCACGGCATCTTCCTGGAACTCGGTCAGCTCTACGGCCGAGCGGGTGGCAGGATCCTGGAAGTCGCCATCCAGGTCGTCGCGGAAATATTCGTACAGCGCCTTCATGTAAATCTCGTAAGGCGTGTACTCCCGGCCGCCGAACTTGGAGTTTTCTAGAATCTCGATGAGCTGCTCTTTGTAGCTGATGGCCTGCTGCCACTGTGCCTCGTACCAGTGTGAGACCTCGGTGATGGCCCGGTCGCCTACCTCGCTCTTCAGCGCCCGCTGCTGCACCTCATCGGCCGTAATCTCCACCTGTCGCTCCAGCCGCCGCCCCACCTTGCTGCGCGCCTCCCAGTCCACCACCTCCTCCTCGCTAAGAATGGTTTTGTGTACCAGGTTCAGCTCGCGATTGGTCGTGAGGCCGGGGCCGGTGAAGTTGGAGCTGCCGACGATGGCTACGAGCGGGTAGAGGTCTCGGGAGCCGAGATTAGTTGATTGGAGATTGGAGATTGGAGATTGGGGACTGGCGCCTCCTTCCCATACCAGGTAGCACTTGGCGTGCAGGAAGCGCTTTCGTCCGCGCTCTTCGGGATTGTGTCCCAGGTAGAGGCGGACATCTACGTCGTCGCGGCGCAGGAAGCGGATCAGCTCCTCCACCAGCCGCGCCGTGTCCTCTTGCAGGGGCGCGGCGTTGAGCTCGTGGCGCAGGAAGGCGGCGGAGTCGGGCCGCACGCCGACATCCTGCCCACCCTGCGGCTCGTCGCCCAGCAGCAGCCGGAAACCACGCACGCCAGGCAGGGTGTCACGAACGTGCTGGAAGCCGCGAATGCTGAAGTAGGCCGTGGCAATATCGAGCTTGCGCCCTTCTTGCTGCAGCAGCTGGTTGAGGACGCTGGCTACGGTGTGCTCGATGTTGTCGATGACGTATGGGATGCGCATGCAGCTACTTTTCCTGATGCTCGCTGCGAACAGCGTGCAACTGAATCGGCAGGTGTTCCTGGAACAGCTCGAAATCGTTGTCGGTAGTCAGGATGAAGAAGCCGCTCTCTGCGGCGACGGCACAAATGAGGAAATCAGTGTTTGAACCCTGGATACCTCGACCTCGGCATATGTTGAAGAATTCCGCTGCACGCTCATAGTCGGTTGCGGTCAGCTCCAGGTCAGGAAATGCTTGTAAATGCTGACGCAACTGTTCAAACTGGTTCTGGTCGGGAATACCAGATAGGAGTTCCTGGCGGATGGGCCCTATCATCTGCACGCGCAGCTCGTCGATGAGTGTCTGCAACTCCCGCACGGCAGGATGATCTGGAACTGTTTTGCGACGAAGGGCTAGAGACCAGACAGAAGTATCGACCAGAACCGTCACTGTACTCGCCGCTGTGCTTTGTAATCGTATTGTGGGTCGTAGTCGATGGTTCCGAAGAGGCTAACGATCTGCCGTTGTTTGCGCCGCGCGATGTACTCCTGAAGTGCTTCGGTGACAACTTCCTCCTCGGACTCACGTTTGCCGGCTGTTTTCGCCTCTTCCAATAGATTGTCGTCAATTGTAAGGGTGGTGGTTGACATGATGTACCTCTCTGCCGACTGTCTACTGTCGCACTTATCAACACTATTCTAGCCTAATTGTAGCCAGGGATGCGGTTTGTGGCATGCGGGAATGGAGATGGGACGCAGATTGCGCAGATTACGCAGATTTTTCTTTGGATAACCTGTTACAGGTTGAATATATACTATTCTCTCTGCCGAGCTTCGTAGGCTCGAGCCTTGTTTTCCAGCCAGTTGCGGAATTCGGCCAGGCGGGTGCGGTCTTTGCCGGTTAGTTCGCGGCGGAAATGGAAAATGTCGTTGCGCAATTGCCGGGTCTGAATCAGTTTGCTGTTTACTTGCTGGCGCGCCCACTCGGTATTGCCAAATACCGGAGCAAAGTATTCCCAATTATCTCGTGTCGTGACCAGCAGCATGTAGTCATTGAATGTCATCTCAGTAAGTTCGTATGGCATGTTTTCTTGCGGGTAACTGTTACTCAGGCTGCGCTCAACAAGTTCTCGCAACTCTTGCTGGTTCACTCGCGCCCGGATAATGCGGCGCAAGGATTGTTCGATTTCTGCTATCATGACGAAGGGGCTCGATATCTGCTGTAGATACTTGACCGCATCCATTGGGGTGATTATTCCCTCGAGGTCCATAGGATTGCCAACCAGCACAGCTTGTTGCTCATCCAGAGCGTCCAGAATCGTTTGCCATGAATCAGAACGGTGGTGGTAGCGCAACGGCTCCATGAACTCGTCGACGGGCCAGTCGCCTACAAACTGGCTAGTAGTGCCAAGCCGCATTAACCGCTCGGCAAAGGAGCGATGCGAGAAAATGCCCAGGACCATGCGACCGGCTGTCACAGGGAGATGCGAGAGGCGATTTTGCTTCATTATGCGTATTGCCTCTGATACGATCATTTCAGGTGGTACGGTCGTTACCTCGCGAAGAGACGGTAGCAGGCTCTCTACGCGATGGAATAGTTCGGCTACACTCGGTGACTCAACCACGGCATCTGAGGCGAGGGAGGTTTGTTGCTCTTCTTGGTCAGGCTCTTGCATTTTGTCAGAGACTGGTGTTTCTGCCTGAACGGTCTTCGTGTCCTCCGCTTCAGTTTCAGTCTCTTCCCCGTCATTCGTTTCAAACTGTTCGACTAATCCGCGGTGGTGATCCAAATAGGCGCGTCCAGCTCGGGTTAGCCGGAAGTGCGGCTGCTCATGGGTAACCAGTCCGCGAGTGACGAGATTGTTTAGCCGCGACCGCAGATAGCTGTCGATTACCCTATCGCTTGCGACACGTGTGTATGTGCGGCAGAAGCTAGCAAAGGCTGGTTTAAGCTCTACTAGGCGGGATGCCCCATCATGTCCTAGTGCGGCCATGATGACGAACATTCCCTCATAACGGTCAATGCTGGCAACGACGCTTTTGTCACCTTCAATGAATTTTCGGCCCCGATCCGTCATCACGATACGGTCCTCTTTGTCTCTCTCTGCAAGCTCATGGCGCTGGACAAACATCCAGACGTAGTGCACCGCACGTACGTAAATTCGCCGCCTGGATTCCGTCCACAAGCGCATTGCCAACTCCTGCGCCGGCTCCTCCAGGCGACGAGGTATCCACGTATCAGGATCAGACCAATCGGTCGGGTCCTGCACCGTGCCTGAAGATTCTCGGATGCCGTTCCACAAGAGCCGGTAGTGGTTGTACGGTATTCCGTCTGCTACCCGCAAGAAGACGCGTGCATCTCCGTAATCCTGCAGGTGTGGGGAAAGGCTGCGCGGTTCAGTTGTTTCTAAAGGTAGCTCCGTTCGTCGTGGCTTCGGCGCTTCCTTCGTGGCTTCTTGCTGTTGAGATTTATCTCCTCTCTTCACAAAGCGCACTACCTCCTGTGGATCGACCTGTTTAGTTTTCTGACCCTTTTTGGTCAGTGCCCACAGGCCAGGTCTTGGATTCTTCAAGAGGCCGTACTTTTTGAGGTAAGTACGAGTCCAGCCCAGCCGGTATTCGAGTTCTGTCTGTTGCCGTCGCTCATTATGTGGCTGACTAACCTGCGCTTCTGTCAGGCTCATAATCGTCGCGACCTCTGCACTCATCTCTTTAAGGGTCGCCTGACCACCTAAAGCATGTAAAGCTTCCAACAGAGGATTCATCATCTCGTCATACTTTGGCACTGAACTCATCGTATCTACCTTCTATTTAGGGGACGCAGATTACGCACCTAAACGCTGGTTTCTTCTATGTTATCTCATCAGGTAATTCGCCGCGCAGGACGGCAACCTTCCACAAGGGAAAACAAAAAAATCTGCGCAATCATGAAAATCTGCGTCCCAATAATAGGACGCTGATTGCGCAGATCACGTTGATTTTACCTTAGGTTCGGCTTATTCCCATTATCATACGCCTTCCGCCGCACGCCAGCCCGCGGCCCAAAATTAAACAACAATCCCACCTCATACGGCGTCGCCTTCAGATAATTCAACAACTGCGCCTCATGCTGGTCAACCACTTTCGCCGCCGCCTTCAACTCCACAATCACTCGCCCTTCCACCACCAGGTCTGCAAAATATTCCCCAACCACCTGCCCCCGGTAGCGCACCTCTATGGGCTGCTGCTGCACCACAGCCAGCCCCCGCTCCGCCAGCTCAATGGCCAGCGCATTCTCATACACCTTCTCTAAAAAGCCATACCCCAGCCGGTTATACACCTCATAAAACGCCCCAATAACCTGCTCCGTTAACTCACTATGCTTGTAACGCGACACAAAAACCCTCCTGGATAATAGGGACGCAGATTACGCTGATTACGCTGATTTTTTTCTTGTTGCCCATCCAGTGTTGTACCAGGGACACCTGCAGTCAGCACAAAAGCAAACAAAAAAATCTGCGCAATCATGAAAATCTGCGTCCTATCTCTTTAAATAAGGACGCAGATTACGCAGATTACGCTGATTTTTTCTTTACCCATCTCACCGGCCATTATCCGCAAATGCCCGCAACCTTCCCTAGGAGCAAACAAAAAAATCTGCGCAATCATGAAAATCTGCGTCCCAATAATAGGACGCAGATTACGCAGATTACGCTGATTTTTCTTTTGTTGTCCCCTCCAGTGTCCTGCCATGCAGACCTGCATTTACCCCCAAAAGCAAACAAAAAAATCTGCGCAATCATGAAAATCTGCGTCCCATTATAAATTCCCCAACACCCCCACCGCCCACGCCCGCGCCGCCTTTGCCTCCTCCTTCGTCAGCACCTCGTCATGCGCTGCCTTGTTGCGCAGGTGAATCACTGTATCGTCATTCAGCAACCCCGCCACGCCCTCGTCTCCAAACAGCCGCTCCTCACCCACCGGGAACGTGGCCAGCGCGAACGCCCGCAGCGCCTTCTCCTTGCTGCTGCTGAGGATAATCGCCATGCTCCCCAACGTCAGATGTCGCCGCGTCCCCTCCACAAACTCCTTCAGGAACTTGTTGCGCACGTTGCCGTCCGCCGTCTGCCGTCCGCCGTCCCGCGCAGCGTCGCGGAAGCCCACAAACAACCGCTCGAACAACACCGTCTCCACCGCCTTGGCGTAGCTGATAACGCTGGCCGAGAAGTCAAGGTGGTCGGGGAGGGAGCGGATGTTGTATTCGCCCGTCAGCAGGAAGGTCTGTACGTCGGCGGGGAACATGTGCCAGCCGGGCAGGTCGCGGTCCAGGCGGCGCCGTTCTTCGTCGTGGGCCACGCGCTGCTGGAAGCGCTCGGCGGCGGGCAGCACTTTCTCGGCGATGACGTCGGCCGCTTTGTCGGGGTCTTTCTGCAGCTTCTTGTCGCCGCGCACCGCTTCTTTGGCTTCTTGCAGCGCCTGTTCGTACTGCGGCTGTTCGATGAGGGCGATTTCTTCCTCGGTCAGGCCGTACAGTTTGTAGACGATTTTGTCGATGAGGGCGTCGGTTTCGGCCAGCTGCTGCTTGATGGGGCGCAGGGTTTCCAGGGACTTCTCATACTCGGTCTGGACCTGGCCCTTGACCTTTTCCCAGTTGGCCTGGAAGCGGCTGCGGTTGCTGTAGAGGCGGTATTCCATTTCGGACCAGGGCAGCTCTTTTTCGCCTTTCTGGTAGTCGCCGAGGTAGTTCTGGATGATGGTGTAGCCAGTGAGGGCTTCGATGCCGGTTTTGCCTTTGCGGGGGAGGATTTGGAGCACTTTCTCAAGCCAACTAATGAAGCGTGAGGCCTCCTGTTGCTTCTCTTGGTTCAGTTCAATCATCATCTGCGCAAGGAACGACAGGGCATCGTGGGTTATGGCAATGTTGTTTGGTGTAAGAGAGTTCTTCAGATCCTGCAATACGGCGTCGTAGTTATTTGCCCTGTAAGAGTGCCTAATTGCTTCAATTATGGCTCTTTGATTCGATGCATCCTGAGTATCGTGAAAACGAGGAAATGGTAGATTGCCAATGAGATAGGCAGGAAGGCTGTTTGTAGTACTCAAACGTTCGACCAACCAGTTGATGAGATTGCTCCCGAAGATGGCTAGTAACGTAAGATGATCAACCTTATAGTCAGTAAAATAACAGATTTTGTGACCGCAAATGTATCCTGCAGGAAGGTAAGTAGGAACAACTCGTCGCCAAGCATCGATAGCAGAGCCTTCTTGATAGACAACGCGTGGCTGTTGATGAGCGAAGGCCTTAGAGCCATCTTGCGAGTCCTTGAGATAGGCTGCTTTCTTAAGGTATACTGGCTCACCTTGCTTGGCTTTTGAGGCTAACTCATATCGCTGTACGTGACTACCTCTGAGAATAAGATCGTATGCGCCATCATCAGTCAGGTAAGGTCGAGTAGCCTTATTGAAGATTATCTCCCCCGAGGTCGGCTCTGCTCCATCGTCAGCAATAGTACCAAGTCCATCATCACTAAGCAGCTTAGACAAGACATCCCATTCGCGCCTGGAAACAAGAGGGATTATCCAATTTTCCAACGATTTGATTATAGATAAGTCAGCTTGGTAATGAGGTTGTGAAAGGATGTCTCTACCAGGATGCACTCGTACGGAGATACTCTTGCTAACATTGTTCTTTTCAGCGATGAAGATGCTGGTTGGCAACTTTGCTTCGAAGAAGACGCGCTCATAGGGGTTATCCTTTTGAGGGAATGCCTCGACTACAATTGGAACATGATGTGAAAGGAGCCACTTACGCACTCCAAAAGTAAAACTGTCACCCATCCATGACATCGGAACAATGAAGCTAGCCCGCCCACGGGGCTTTAATAGGCGAATTCCGAGGACCATAAAGAAGTGATACCAGTTAAGTCTTCCGCCAGATGCCTGCGCAGGTTCAAAAATCGATGCATTTGTAAGATATTCCCTTTCGTCAATTGGTCTTCCTAGTGCATCTTCAGATAACTCGTCATACGGCGGATTCCCCACCACCGCATCAAACCCACCATCTTCCAACAATTCCACATCCTGCCCATCTCGCGTACGGGGCGCAAAGAACACCTCAGGAAACTCCAACTCCCAGTGAAAAAAGCGCTTCTCTTCCGCCGCTTCTAGCGCCGTCTCAGCAACTTGCCCTACATTCAGATAATCCTTCTCCGGTAGCGGCGTTTCTAGGTCTTCCAACCACCTCTGCGTATCCTCCCGTTGCAGAAATTCAATCGTGGGATCGAAGCCGCCTTTACCCGGCTCGTTGCCAAACCAGCGGCTGGTGTAGACATCCAGAATACGCTTGAAGGGGGCCAGCTGGTCGCGGGCGTCGCGGTACGCTTTGCGGCTCTCCTGCACCTGGGCCACCGTGTTGTCGCTGAGATAGCTGACCTGGCGCATCAGCTCCGTGGCCAGCATCACTCCGGCAAATTTGCTGGTGCCAAAGAGGCTCATCTGCACGGCCTGGTTGGCCTTGCCTTCCAGCGCGTCCTGTACCTCTTTCACCCGCGCCCCAATCAGGCTGTTGCCCTGCTTCAGGTGGTGGTCCAGGAAGCTGAGCGGCGCCCCGAGGGTGAAGGCGTCCAGCCATAGGGAGACTTTGGCCAGCTCCACGGCCATCTCGTTGAGGTCCACGCCGTAGATGCAGCGCTTGAGCACGGCCCGCTTCAGCAACGCCACGCGCGTCAGCTTGCCGGCGTCGATGCTCACGCCCTGGGCCTCCACATCGGCCAGGATTTCCTCGCGCATGCGCTCCAGCATGGCCCACACCGGGTTCTCGCTCCAGGCGTTGAGGAAGTCCAGCAGCCGGTTGGAGACGAAATCGACCACTTCCACCAGGAAATGGCCGCTGCCCATCGCCGGGTCCAGGCAACGCAGATTGAGGCAGTCGTCGGCCAGCCGCTGGGCCTCGTCGTCGTCCTTCCACCACAGCTCCGGCGGCTGATCGTTGCCGCGGGCCTCCACCCGCTTTTTGTGCTGGCGGTAGCGGCGCTGGGCCTCGCGCAGGCGCGGTTCCAGCTCCTCGAACTTGCGCTCCAGCACCGGCCCTACCGTGTGCTCTACAATGTATTTGACGATGTAGTCAGGCGTGTAGTAGCTGCCGGTGGCCTTGCGCTCGCGCTTGTCGTTCTCCAGGTAGACCTCGCCCTTCGCAATCTCGCCATAGGTGCGGCGAGATTTGGAAATCTCGGCTACGGGAATGTACACTTCGCGGCCTTTCTGGCGCACGATGGCCAGCTTCTCCTGCGCCACGCGCAGCTTGAACTCCAGCAACCCTTCGTAGATGCTGCCCAGGTGGCGCACGCCCAGGTCCTTGTAGTCAATCATCACCAGCGCCTGGCTCTTCTCGTCCACGTCCCGCGCCAGCCGGTCCAGCCCCAGCGCCAGGAAGTGGTCGGGGATGGCCTGCGCCTGCAAATATTGGCCTTCGGGCGTGTCCGGGCTGAAGAGGCCGCCGTTGTAGACCGGCAGATTCCACGCCTCGCGCCCCTGGTCGATGGCCTGGAACAG
>CAZRTM010000097.1:0-1463 GCA_964602995.1 uncultured Ardenticatenaceae bacterium | reverse complement strand
CCAGAAAGCCTTCGAACGCCTGGCGGCGGAAGAAGAGCCACCAATATTTGAGGGCGGTGATGGTGTCATCCTGGTCGTTGAGCGCTTCTTCCAGGTCCACTTCGTAGTAGTTGGTGGCCTTATTCCCGGCCCCGGCCGCGTAGAGCCGCCACAACTTGCCGTTGGTGACGATGACCCAGGGTACCTCTCCCTTTTCCAAAACACTAACCACCAGCGCGCCGGGGATTTCGTCCGGCGTCTCCCTGTCGCGGCCGTAGTCGGGCATGTCCAGGTTGCGGTTCCAGACGTAGGTGAGGACGGCGGCGAGGGGGTGATCGGAGATTGGAGACTGGAGATTGGAGATTGAACTGCCGTCTGTTGGTTGTGGTGCGTAGAGGTAGTAGTCTGGCTCTTCTGCCGTTGATGTGCCTGCTTTGTTCCTTACTGCCCGAAAGCCGAGGCTGGCGAAGAGGGGTTCGTAGAGCTGGCGGCGGATGGTGGATTCGGGCTCACCGCTGAAGGCGTGGCGCGGTCTGGCCAGCAGGCGCATCAGCTCGCGGCCGATGGGCAGCACGTCCTCGCCCCATTCCGGCCTGAGGTCGGGGTCGGTGAGCCGCTGCTTCAGATAGTAGTCAGCGAAAAGGGCGCGGTTGTTGAAATATTGCTCGCTCCATTCGGCCAGGGTGAAGGCCGAGCGCAGCTTGTCCCACTGCGCAGCATAATCATCCTCCGTGTAGGTGAGACGGCGCAGCACGCGCAGGGCGACAGCGTCCGGATGGCGGCGGTTCACAGTGACGGTGCGCGGGCGGATGGTGAGGCGCAGCGGTTTACCCAGCGCCTTGCTCGGCTGTTCGTCCTTTTGCAGCAGCACGAAATCCAGTTTCTCGTAATCGGAGGTGAGCACCAGCAACGTCTCGCTGGGGAAGTCGCGCAGGCCGCGGGCCAGCAACTGTTTGAGGCGCACGGTCACAGAGCGCACCTTCATCAGGTAGACGCGGATTTCGGTCTCCGCGTCTGTGGCCACCAGATGGATGTCGTGGACCAGGTGGCGCAGCTCTGCTCTATCCAGCCCCAACGCCTCATGGTTGAGCTGCATGGCCCCGTCCACGTCGTAGCGCAGCCGGGCGAAAAAGTGGACTACCTGTTGCGCGTTCTCTAACTGTCTTACGTCCGCCGCCCTCAGCTGAACGTCATCGGTGCGTAATTCCTGGTGCATGGCGCTTCCCTCGCGACTATGTGAATCTCAGTGGAGGCCTATTTTATGATCGATTGCGGGTAGGCCAAAATGGATGGGACGCAGATTGCGCAGATTGCGCTGATTTTTCTCTTTGTTTTAACCGCTGCTTTCCCCAAAGCCCCGCAACCTTCCCCAGGAGCAAACAAAAAAATCTGCGCAATCATGAAAATCTGCGTCCCATCCATCCCTACGTAATCCCCCTCAACGGTTGACATCCAGAACATATGTGCTAAGCTGTAGACGTGGC
>CAZRTM010000096.1:0-17163 GCA_964602995.1 uncultured Ardenticatenaceae bacterium | reverse complement strand
TCAGGATGCGCGGGTCGGCCAGCAGAGCGCGAGCGAAAGATACCATCTGCCGCTGGCCCACACTTAGATTGACCCCATTTTCGCCTACTTCTGTCTGGTACCCGTTCGGGGCGCGCATGATGAACTCGTGGGCTCCCACTGCTTTGGCAGCCTCTATCACTTCTTCATCGCTGGCATCGAGGCGCCCATAACGGATGTTGTCGGCGATGGTGCCCGAGAATAAGAACGTATCCTGTAGCACAATGCCTAGCTGGCTGCGCAGGCTGGCGCGGGTTACTTCGCGCACGTCATGCCCGTCAACGGTCAGGCGGCCCTCGTCAATCTCGAAGAAACGAGAAAGCAGACGAATGATGGTGCTCTTGCCAGCCCCCGTCTCGCCAACGAGCGCCACGCGCTGTCCCGGCTCGACGCGCAGCGAGATATCTTCAAGCACCGGCTCATCATCTTTGTAGCGGAAGGAGACCCTATCAAATGTCACCTGTCCCTTTACCGGAGGCAGGATCCTGGCATCTGGCGCGTCCTGCAAATCAGGCTCATTGTCCAGCAGGTTAAAGATGCGTTCGCTGGCGGCCATGGTGGCCTGGAATGTGTTATAGCGCTGCGCCAGCTCGCGGATTGGCTCGAAGAAGCGCTCGACGTAGAGGGCGAAGGCCACAAGGGTGCCAGCCGTCAATGTGGAACCCAGCACCAGATAGCCGCCGACACCCACGACCAGAGCCGTGGCCAGCGAGCCCATGAAATCGACGCCAGGGAAGAAGATGGCTGCCAGTCGCGAGGCTTCGATGTTGGCGTCGTAATAGGAGAGGTTAAGGTCGTCGAAGTGGCGGGCATTATGTGCCTCGCGTGTAAAGCTCTTGGTGACGCGGATGCCGGTCAGCGACTCGTTCAGATAACCATTGATCAGCGAGTGGCGCTGGCGGGTGGCGCGATACGCTTCGCGCACGCGGCTGCGCCAATAATTGGTCAGCCACAGCATCAGGGGCAGCACGGCAAAGGTCACAAGCGCCAACTGCCAGTTCATCACCAACAGGGCCACAACAATCCCCAGCAGCGTAAACGCCGCGCGCGCCAGACCGGTCAACGACCAGGAGACGAAATCCTGCATGACGCCGACGTCGCTAATCAAGCGGCTCATCAGGCGGCCTACGCTGTAGTTGTTGTAGAAGTTGAGCGTCAGCGTATGCAGGTGCCGAAACAGGCGGCTGCGAATATCGGCCACGATGCGCGTGCCCACAAAAGCCATGAGGGCAATTCGTTCGCGGTTGGTCACCCACTCGCCAATGGCGGCAACGAGCAGCACAATGGTCCAGAAGCGCAAAATGTCAAAGGGAGTGGGAGGCGCGCCCCCGATCCTTTCCAGCAGAGCCAACGTCCAGGTGTGCACCAGATCCGCTTCGGTGACCGTGCGAATGCCATAGTCAATGGCGCGCCCAATCAGCCAGGGCAGCGAGACCCCCAGCAGCGAGCTGATGGCCATCAGCACGATGGCCGCAATCAGCTTCACTTTGTAGGGGGCCGCATAGCTCAACAGACGGCTCACCAGCCGCGAGTCGTAAGCCTTGCCCAGCGCTTCATCTTCGTCCGGCAAGAGGTCCTGGATCTTCTCTTCCCGCGCTCGGCGCTCCTGCTCTTCCAGGCTCAGGCCAACCTCAAATTCTCGTTCTCGCTTTACTTTTCGTTTCTTACTGTAATTCGTACTCATGCACTTCTTCCCTCAGCACAGTTCGGCTCGGTTCACAGCGCTGCTCCCGCAGCGTATTGCTGCAAACGCAGGCCGGCTTATGCTGCCATGCGCTCCTGCAAGGCGCGAAACTCTTCCTGGTCTTTGAGCTGCAAGTCATAGATGCGGCGGTAGAGGCCATCCTGGGCCAGTAGCTGGTCGTGCGTGCCACGCTCGACAATTCTGCCGCCGTCCAGCACCAGGATGCGGTCTGCATTTTTCAGAGTGACCAGCCGCTGTGCGATGATGAATGTGGTGCGCCCTTCCATTAACTCGCCCAACGCCTGTTGGATAAGATGCTCGGTTTCGGTGTCAACATTGCTCAACGAATCATCCAGGATCAGAATGCGCGGGTCGGTCAGCAGCGCGCGGGCGATGGAAATGCGCTGCTTCTGGCCGCCGCTCAACGTCACGCCGCGCTCGCCAACGCGCGTCTCATACCCTTCGGGAAAGCTGAGAATAAAGTCGTGCGCTCTGGCTGCCTTCGCCGCTTCTTCTATCTCTTCCCGTGAAGCATCTGGCCGGCCATAGGCGATATTTTCGGCAATCGAGCTACTGAAGAGGAACGATTCCTGCATGACCGTACCGATATGCTGGCGCAGGCTCTTCTGGGTGACGTCGCGTATATCGTGACCGTCGATCAAAATCTGCCCCTCGTCCACTTCATAGAAGCGGGGAATCAGGTTGATGAGGGTAGATTTGCCGGAGCCAGTGGGGCCAATTAGCGCCAGCGTTTCGCCAGGGTGGGCCTCAAAGCTGACGTCATGCAAGACTCGTTCGCCGCTCTCGTAGGCAAAACTGACATTTTTGAACTCAATATGGCCCTGCACGTCTTCCAGCTCAATGGCATCTGGGCGGTCGCTGATCTCATCCGGCATGTCCATAATTTCGAAGGCGCGAGTTGCGCTGGCCCCCGCAGTGGCCGCCAGGTTGACCAGGAACCCCAGGCGCTGTACAGGTCCATTGAGCATCAGCACATAGGAGGCCATGGCAAACAACGTGCCGACAGTCAGATCGCCGGCCAGTGCTCGCGGGCCGCCAAACCACAGCAGCAGGAAGATGCTGATACTGAGTAAAAACGTGAAAAAGGGCCAGTTGTTAGCCCAGGTCTGGATCAGCTCGTAGCGGCGTTCAAACCACGTTTCGTTTTCCAGGTCAAACTTCTCCAACTCGTGCCGTTCCCGCGCGAACGCCTTCACCACGCTAATGCCGGTCAGGCTCTCTTGCATCGTCGTGGAAAGGACACCCATCTGTTCCTGAATCTCTTTGAAGAGTGGGCGCACAATGTTGCCGAAACGGACCGTCGCCGCAATCAGGACGGGGATGGGGACCAGGGCCAGCAGGGCCAGCGAGGCATCTTCCAGAAACATGGCTACTACCACACCGCCCACCAGCAGTAACACCGATAGCAAGTCCATCAATCCCTGACCCACGAACTGCTCTGTCTCCGTAATATCGCTGGTCACACGGCTCATCAGGTCGCCGGTCTGGTTGCGATCATGGAAGGCGAATGGCAACGCCTGCATGCGGTTGTAAAACTCATTGCGGATGTCGTAGGCGAAACGGTAGGTCAGCCACAGTCCGTAGAAGCGGTGTCCAAATCCGGCAACGCCTCGTCCAATGGCAATGAGCAAGATGATGCCGCCGGCTACGAACAGCGCTGTCGCGTTGCCCATAGCCAGACCACGGTCAATAGCATCTTTTAGAATCTGTGGCACGATCAGGTTCAACAGGGTAACCGCCAGCATAGAGCCATAGCCGATTACAACCTGCTTCCAATGCGGTTTCAGATAGCCCATCAGACGAGAATAGACTGTAAATCGTCCCACGGTACCTCCTCTAACATTCAGTCAAAGCAAACCTATAGTCAGGTCTGCCCAAAGTAAAAGTGTGCAATTATAAGTGCGTCGGGCGCGAATCCTGTTCCGGCGCCGAGGCCCCGCGCCGGGGGGCCTATTTGGCAAACGTCTGGCAAACGTCTGGCAGACGCCTGCCAGCCAGAGAACAAAAAAAGGCCCCACCCGTCATAGCAACGTGTGGGGCCGCTCAAAGTCACTTTTGGAAGTGTCATCACCAAAACAGTTGATATGACACACGAGGAGAAAGCCCGGGCACGCTGCCTATACAAATGGTTCCCAGATGGATCAGCTTGTAATCCATTCTTTGTGTCTCCTCCAGGATATACGGAATCTGTCAGGACTCACGCCAGAGCAGCAGAATTATACGTTTCTCTAACAACAGTGTCAACGCGCCTGGTCCATATCTCCCCGTGCGACGCTATGTCTGCAAGCTGTTCGTGACATGCCTGCAACATGCCCGTAACATGTGCCAAACCACGTGTATGCAGTACACTTAGCAGGGACCCAAACAGAGACCTAAGCAGAGGCCCAACAGGAGGAAATAAAAGGAGTAGCCATGGAATATCGTCATCTGGGAAAATCAGGCCTGAGGGTAAGCGCCCTTTCATTTGGATCGTGGGTAACATTTAGCACCCAGCTAGACGGGTCGAGCGCCAGAGAAGCATTGGCCGCCGCTTACGATCACGGCGTCAACTTCTTCGACAACGCCGAAGCCTATGCGCGAGGAGAGTCTGAACGCATTATGGGCCAGGCGCTGAAAGAGCTGGCATGGCCCAGAGACAGCTATCTGGTTTCGAGTAAAGTCTTTTGGGGCTCCGTTGACAACCCACGCCCCACACAACAGGGCCTGAGCCGCAAACACGTCTTTGAAGCGTGCCACCAGGCGCTGCAACGGCTGCAGCTCGATTATCTGGACCTCTACTTCTGCCACCGGCCTGATCCCAGCACGCCGATTGAAGAAACCGTACGCGCCATGACCGACCTGATCCGGCAAGGGAAGGTTCTTTACTGGGGCACGTCCCAATGGTCATCCCAGCAGTTGACCGAAGCCTATGAGGTGGCCTACCGCCACCACCTTGAGCCGCCAACAATGGAGCAACCGCAGTACAATATGTTCTACCGGGACCGGGTCGAAGTAGAATATGGACCGCTGTACGAGAAGTATGGCATGGGCACGACGATCTGGTCTCCGCTTGCTTCGGGCATCCTGAGCGGCAAATATAACGACGGCATCCCCCAGGATTCGCGCGTGAACCTGGAAGGCTACACCTGGCTGCGCGAACGGCTGGAAAGTGAAGAAGGAAGAGCGCAGTTGCAGAAGGTGCGCGAGCTGACAGCACTGGCCAAAGAGCTGGACACAAACATGGCGCGGCTGGCCATCGCCTGGTGCCTGAAGAACCCGCATGTCAGCACGGTGATCACCGGCGCCTCGCGGGTGCAACAGATTCACGACAACATGAAAGCGCTGGACGTTGTGGAGCGGCTGGATGACGAAGTGATGGCCCGTATCGAATCCATTCTCGACAACCAGCCCGAGCCACTGCCAACCTATCTCTAAGGGTATATATGTTATAAGTCGTCGCAGGCCGCCGGTTCTCCGGCGGCCGCGCCGGGACAGACAGGATGAGCGAAACCAGATTACCGATTACGGGCCTGATCAAGGGCCAGATTCCAGCTTCAGTGCTGGTCTGTGGCGATCCGGCGCGCGCTTCCAAGGTGACAGCGTTCCTGGAAGGGGCCGAACGCCTCAGCGAGCAGCGGGAATACCATACGTTCGCCGGTCGCTTTGAGGGCGTGCCGGTTGCCGTTTGTTCGCACGGTGTAGGCGCCGCCGGCGCGGCCATCGCCTTCGAAGAGCTGATTGCTGCCGGGGCGCGCAGGCTGATCCGCATCGGGACCTGTGGCGGCTTGCAACCACAGGTGACAGATGGCGACCTGGTGATTGCCACCGCCGCCGTCGATAGCACCGGCTTTGGACGGCTCTACGTGCCGGAAGGCTATCCAGCCGTGGCCGATTGGCGCGTCACCAGCGCCCTGGCGCAGGCGGCGAGCGAAGCGAACCACACGTGCCACACCGGCCTGGTCCTCAGCAACGATAACTTTTACGCAGGGGTCGAAACCCCACACACGCCCCATTATCCAACGTTGTCACAGGCGCGGGTGCTCGCCGTTGAGATGGAGTGCGCCGCCCTCTTCCTGGTGGGCAGCATGCGCCAGGTGCAGACCGGCGCCATCCTCGCCGTCGACGGCAACGTGTTGGAAAGCGGCGAGTCAATGGACGAGTACGATCCCCACCGCACCGTGGTCAGCAATGCTGTGACAGCCGAAATTCAGATTGCTCTGAGAGCATTGGCCCACCTTGCCCGTCACGATGGAGGGCTGTAAGGGGTTGCTATCGCGCAGCTCGGAGCCAGAGGCCGGAGAGACCACGAAATGAACAGTGAAACCCTGGACCAGAAACGGCGAGCGATCCGGCCCTTGCTGGACGAACGCAGCGCCGCCGACGGCATGAACGTTTATTACGCCTTCTATCACGCTGACGAACGAACGCAGCTCTACACCTTCCCCAGCGGCGCAGAACGAGCGCGTGGCTATGTAGCGGTTTCGCGAACGGGCATCGACCTCTTCCGTCCCCTGCTGACCATGCGCCTGCCGCCCGGCGATCCCGAGGGCGCAGCCGACCTGCTTTACGACGCCCTGCAGCCAGGCGCCTCAGTCTTTATTCATTGCGCGCTTGAAGACCGGCCGGTGCTGGCAGCGCTATTCGACATTCACAGCGAACAGCATCTCTACCTCTACCGCCTGGACCGCAAGCGCTTCGAACCGATTGTCAACGTGCTGGTCACCCGCTCCAGCACCCCAGACGGTATGCCGCGCTATATCATCCGGCCCACGAACCCCCAGAGTGAAGGAGAAATTGGCGCTTCGGCCACGCTCAACTGGCAGACGCCAAACTTTGCGGAGGTAACCGTATATACCAACCCGCAATACCGGCAGCGGGGCTGGGGGCGCAGCGTGGTCGCTGCCCTCGTGGACGATTTACTGCAGGCGGGTCAGACACCCCTCTACGAAGTAGCGCGCCAGAATGAGGCCTCGATCAGCCTGGCGCAAAGTGTGGGATTTGTGAATACGGGAGCGGATAAGCTGCTGTTGGAAGGCACGCTCAAACCACGGCCCTGACTTCCGCTATGTGAAAATAACGAAAAAAGTTCCTCCCAACCCCGGTTGAGCATTGACTTGCCGGGAAACTCCTGCTTATAGTTTTGATGTAGCTAACCCCTGGGTGGAAGTGGAGGACGTCATAATGTCTCATCAACGGAGCGAAGGCCGCCAAAGCGGAATCGTCAAATGGTTCAACACGCTCAAAGGATATGGCTTCATCACGCCAGATTCGGGAGAGCGCGAGATTTTTGTTCATTATTCAGCCATTGACGGTGAGGGGTATCGCAATCTATATGAGGGGGATCGGGTCGAGTTTGATGTGATTGATGTGGGCAAGGGGCCACAAGCCCGAAACGTCATAGCGCGGCGTAGTTATACCTATATCCGCTAATCTCTCGATAGCGTTCTTGCTCAATAATCGCTCACAACTCGAGTAAAATATACGGGGGGTGACACCTCTTATGCAGCGCAATCTCTTGCTCTTGTAGGAGAGCGCAGCCCTTTGGAGCCGCCAACTCTGAACAGTGCGTAAGAATGAAACGAATACGGATAGGCATTCGTTATAATGTCTGGAGATTCGCGTTGCGCCAGTCACATTCTCAGGCGCAAATCTGGGAGTGTAAAGCGTTAACCGGAGCCTATAACAACTGAATAATGGGAAGTTGTGCATTCATTCGCAGTAAGAGCCGCTGCGAGGAGGAATTACGATGCTCACTTCGACTCCCGGTCAAAATGGCCCAAGCCATTGGCAACACCTACCCGCAGCCTACAACGATACCGGGGGTGAACCCGAGGCGTCAATCATCATTCCCGTCAATGCCCAGGCCGACCTCCAGAAAGTGATGCTCGTGGTCGAGCAGCTCGGCCATTACGGGGGAAGCCACTGCCTAGAACTGATATTAGTCATCAACAACTATCTACCACATAGTCCACCGCCAGAGATAGATATCTTGCGGCAGATGGGCGTTTGTGTGGTTGCCGCGCCGTCTGCGCGCCGTGAGGGAGAAGTGGTCATACTCACCGCTCGCGCTCTGGGTGTAGAGGCAGCGCGGTCAGAAGTCACCATACATTTCGATGCCGATACACAGATCGTCAACAGCACCGCCCTGATCGATTGGTACATCGACAAACTGACCTCAGGCATTGATCTGGCCTATACACATGTGGGTTACTATGAATTGCGGCAAAAGCTACCCGTGCGTATCAGGGTGGCGGTCCACCACTTCACGCGCTGGGTAAAACGCACTTTCATGGGGGTGCCAACCACACGTGGCGGCAATTATGCTATCACCCGTTCGGCCTGGAAGCGTTGCTACGAGGCGGGGCAGCTATCGGTCGATATGCAGGTCGGTCCGGCTGTGAAGCTGAACGGCGGACGCACCGCTTATTCAGCGCGGCGCAACCTGCACGTGCTGACCTCCGGCCGCAAGCACACTGGTCGCTGGCGGACGCTCTTTCCCTACTTCTTCCATCGCCTGCGCTACAATTTCAAGGCCATACCAACACGCCGCCGCCCAGTTCAACGCGGCAGTTGGGAGGGATTTGATCTGGAAACGGAACGCCGGTTGCGAGCCACACCGGCGGCAGCCGCAGCGCCCAACACCATCCTGACAGAAGGCTCGCAAGAGAGCCAGCCCCCCAAGGAGTGAAAACAATGAAGCAAAATGTGCTGCTCTTAATGGTCGATGCCATGCGCGCCGACCGCGCTTTTGGCACAGAGCGCGACTGTGTGACGCCGGTGCTGGATGGCCTGATGGCCAATTCCACCCGCTTCCCGCGCGCCTTCTCCACCGCCTCGGTGACCACTTGCTGCACAGCCAGTATCCTGACGGCGACCTATCCTTTCAGCCACGGCATCCGCTCTCTGGGCGACCACCGTCTGCGCAACGATCTGCCCACCCTGGCAGAAGCATTCCAGGCCGGCGGATACTTCACGTGGGCCGAAGTGACCGGCCCCCTGCTGCCCCAGGTCGGCCTCAACCGTGGCTTCGACCATTATGGACACCGCGACTATGGCGCCGCGCTGGACACGGAATGGACGGCGCAATTTGTCGCACGTCTGCGCACCTTTCCTGAACCGTGGTTTGGCCTGCTGCACCTGTGGGAGCTGCATCACCCGCGCCGGGTGACACCCCAGTTCAACAACGCCGCTTACGGGCGCAACGTCTACGACCGCGCCGTCTCATCGCTTGACTACCAGTTAGGCAGACTGCTGGCACAGCTTCCGCAAGAGACGGTGCTGGTATTTACAGCCGATCATGGCGAATTCCTCTCCTCCTCAGGGACAACCTCGTTCATGGTGCGCATGAAAAAGTCGTTCAAGTGGCTTAAACAGCGTGTGCCGGGTGCGAAGAAACTCAAGCGGCTGACGCCCATGCTGTTCTCGACCGCCAGCCGCCTGGGCAAACAGAATGGCAACAATCAAAACGAGCTATACTACCACTGGCTGGGCCACGGTTTTCACGTCTACGATTATCTGGTACACGTGCCGTTCTTCATCCACGGGCCAGGTCTGTTCCCTGAAAACCGCTCCGTCGAGCAGCTCGTCAGCCACGTAGACATCTTCCCAACGCTCGCTTCCGCCTTCCAGTTGCCCATTCCGGCGACGGAGACAAATGGGTCGCACCCTGTCTTCAATGGCATCGACCTCATGCCCCTGATAACAGGGACGGGCAATGATGCCTGGGACGACCGCGCCCTCTACATGGAAGCAAGCGGCGGGCGCATCACGCCCCAGCCCGAACAGTGGATGGCGGCTATCAGAACCCCGCGCTATAAATACGTGCGTGGGCTTTATAGCGACGCCATTCCTGAAGAACTTTACGATCTTCAGCAAGATCCCGCCGAAAAGCACAATCTGGCCGGCGAAGCGCCAGAGATTGCGGCTAAGTTGCGCGCCCGGCTGGCAACGCTCATGGAAGAAAAAATGATCCCGCTCCCGGAAGGTGACACCGGATACCAGGCTGACGAAGAAGCGGAGCTGAAGCACCATCTGCGCAGCCTGGGATATCTCGATTAAGGTTAGACGACCTGCCGAGCCTCTTAACCTGTGCGAGTAACTGATTCTGGGGTTTCAGAAACTGAATATGTAGAACAGGCGGCACAGAGGCGGTTGCCTCTGCGAGAGATACTGATTCTGCTCATGGCGCTCGGTGTCGCTGCTGTCGCCGGATTCCTGGCGTCGGGGTATCCGCTGATCGCCCTGGCAGTCATGGTGTTCCCGGCCCTCCTCTTCTTGATCATCGCCTGGCCCAACAGCGCAACGCCCCTTGTGCTCTTCATCATTTACTCCAACATAGCCGTGGTCGCCGTGCGTTTCCACGGCGTGCCCTATCTGGCAGGGGCCGTATTCCCGCTCTTGCTACTCGCGCCGCTAACCGCTTACCTGGTCATCCAGCGCCGGCCACTCGTCCTCACCCCCGCCATTCCCTGGATCGCCGCCTTTCTCGGCGTCCAGTTGGTCGGCGTCATTTTCGCCAGAGACATCGACATCGCATTTGCCAATGTGCTCAACATGTTGCTGGAGGGAATCCTCATCTACCTGTTAGTCGTCAATGTGGTGCGCACCCCGCCCATGCTACGCTACGCCGTCTGGGCCTTGCTGGCCGCCGGTGTGGTGTTGAGCATCTTCCCCATTTACCAACAGTTAACGGGCACCTTTGACAATAACTATTGGGGCTTCGCCCAACTGTCAGAAGCTGGCTTCAGACTTGGCGAAGAGTCGGTCTTTGGTGAAGTGCGCCAATTCCGGCTGGCGGGCGCCATCGGCGAGCAAAACCGCTTTGGGCAAGTCATGCTAATGCTGGTACCCCTGGGCATACTCACCTATTGGAGCGAGCGGTCGCGCCTGTTAAAGGTGTTGGCGCTGGGGGCAGGTATGATGGCGCTTCTGGCCGCCGGACTCACCTTTTCTCGCGGTGGTGCGGTTGGATTTGCCCTGGTGCTCCTGGCCATGGTTTTCCTGCGTATCATCCGTCTACGCCAGTTTCTGTTGGTAATATTGTTCGCCATCCTCTTGCTGGTGGCGCTCCCCCAATATAGCATCCGTCTGGCAACGCTCCCCATAGCCGCCAACGTGCTGGGCGGCGATAGCGACGCCCTGGCGGAAGCAGACGGCGCCATTCGCGGTCGCACCACTGTGATGCTGGCCGCGATACTGGTGTTTGCCGATCACCCCCTTATTGGCGTTGGCCCAGGAATGTTCGCCTATTATTCACGGGAGTATGGCAACCAGCTCGGCATTCGCATTCTGGAGGGCAACCGCGAGGCGCATTCGCTGCCGCTGGACATCGCCGCCAACCACGGCTTGCTGGGCTTCATTTCCTTCTTCGGCATTTTCTATGTCACATTCCGCGAGCTACTTCAGGTTCGGGAACGCTGGCGTGAAACCGATCCGCGCTTCGCGGATATGGTCACCGGCATCCTACTGGCAATTCTCACCTATCTGACGACAGGTCTCTTCTTGCACCTTTCCTATGTACGCTATCTGTGGCTCATCCTGGCTCTTGGCGGAGCAGCGATCACGATTGGGCGCGGCCATTGGAAACCCGGCGACATGTTCCGAAGATAAATAGTCCTTTGCGCCTATTTACGGATTAAGTGTGAGGCCCTAAGATCGCTCAACTACTTATTGATGCTATCGGTCAGCATAGTAATCTCATCGACGTAGAGGAAGATGGCTCGAACAAAGAAGATACTCATCGTAGACGACGAGCGTTCACTCGTAAAGCTGTGCCAGATTATCCTTGAGGCTGCAGGCTTTGAAGTGCGGGGAGCATATAACGGTTACCAGGCCTTGAGTATGATCACTGAGGAGGTGCCAGATCTGGTGCTGCTAGACGTGATGATGCCCGGACTGGACGGCATCGAAGTATGTCGCCGTATCCGTTCCGAATACGACCGCTACCCGCGTATTGTGATGTACACCGCCGACGAACGAGATAGCACGCGCGATAACAGCATCAAAGCCGGAGCCAACGCAGTATTGACCAAAGAGACCCCGGTCTACGACATCCCCACAAAGATTGCCAATTATCTTGTGCCGACGGGCAGCCTGAGCTAGTGCTCATCTTGAAAGCTGCTGTGGCCGGTCTCGTTATTGCTGTGGCCGGTCTCCTGACCGAGCCACCTGTCTACATGAGCACGGCGGGCGCGGGGGCCGATACGGCGGGCCATATATGGCCATAGGAGACCGGCCCGAGCAACACAAAAACCGTCCGTCGTCGCTCTTACAACTTCGTCATAAAAGTCTGGGCAAAGGCGCTGTCATGCTGCGCCCGTCTGCAGATCCAGTCCGTGACAAAGGGCAAGAATTCCAGCGTGCGCTGTAGCCAGTAGGATTGGCGCATCGTCGGCCACAGTTGCTTCTTGCAGAAATCCTCATAAATGCGCAAAGCCTCGCGCGAGAACTCTTCTTTAAGAAACGCCTGGTGAATCGTTTCCGCTGCCAGCTTGGCCGAGGTGAGCGCGTTGCTGATACCCCCACCTGTGAGAGGGTTGATGAAACCGGCGGCATCTCCGATCAACAGAGCACCATCATAAGCCCGCTGCACGTTGCGCTGTGAACCAAAGTTGAGCTGCCAGGTGGCCATATCGTGAAGATCGCCGCCATTCTTCAGCCGCTTCTTAATATCCGGCATGTCCATGAAAAGCTGCAGCAGCTTCTTCAGATTGTGTCCATCTTCACGGAACTTATCGAGCCGCATGCCCAGGCCAATATTGGCGCGGCCTTCGCCGATGGGGAAGATCCAGGCGTAGCCCGGGAGAATATCATCGTAGAGATAGAACTCCACCTGATGCGGAAGCTCTTCAATATCCTCAATGTAGGCGCGCAAGGCAACGGCGCGGTGGTGGTCGGCATGTTCGTCTGGCCGGATGGCGCGGGCGATGACCGAGGTGACGCCATCGGCAGCGACCACTACCTTGCTGCGAATTTCTTCCATGCTACCGTTGACACGAGCACGAACGCCTACGACTTTGCCATCCTCCACAATCGGTTCTTTCACCTGGGCTTTCTTGAATTCAGCGCCAGAGTCAACAGCATGTTCCTGCAACACGGCATCGAACTCCAGGCGGGGAACAATTGCCGAACGGGCCTTGTGATGCTGCTCAACGAGATCGGCATCCATCGCATAGCCTTTGGGTGAGACGATGCGGATCTTGTCCACGTGGTAAAATCCGGCTTCTTTGATTTTCTCTTCCATACCCAGCGAATAGAGCAAATCAAGCGCGCTTGCGGGGACGGCATCTCCGCAAATCTTATCGCGCGGGAACTCCTGCCGGTCTAACAGCAAGACATCATGCCCTTTCTGCGCGAGCGCCATCGCTGCGGTGGAACCTCCCGGACCAGCGCCGACGACAATCACTTCTCGTTCCATCAAATCCTCCTGTTATCCTGCAAAAGCATCATGCCGCATCGAGAGCCTGACCTCCCTCTTCCGCCCTCTTAAGAGAAACTACAGGCCTTCCTGCTCACGAATATAATCGAGCAATCCGCGGCAACCTTCTTCGACGAGTTGGTAAACATACTCAAAGTTTCCCGTGTAGTAGGGATCGGGCACATCCAGGACTTCTGCGTCCTCGACGAATTCTAGCAGGCGGAAGAGGCGTGGGTGAGTACCAAAACGCCGTTCCAACTCGTCGATGTTATTTTGAGCCATTGCGATGATGTACGTATCGGGGTTCAAATCGTCACTGGCAATCTGGCGGGCACGCCCACTATACTGAATGCCATGCTCCTCAAGCACGCGGCGTGTCCCGCGGTGGGCCATTTCGCCCACGTGCCAGGAACCGGTCCCGGCGGAGTCCACTTTGATCTCATCGCCGAGCCCTTCCTCGTCAATCATTTTCTGGAACACTGCCTCGGCCATTGGTGACCGGCAGATATTACCCAGACACAGAAATAAGACATGCACCATAACATTATCCAATCACGCTAAGAAATGGCAAGTGGCAAGCAGCAAGGAAACGGAGCCTTTTCCGTCGCTCTGCTGCTTGCCGCTCACACATGCCCGGCATATAAATTGGTCTACTTTCCAAGTTAGCCTATAAGCCGCATTCTGTACCCTCACGGGCGGTGATCATCTATCTAGGATTACCATTACTGGCACTCTCAAGCGGCCTACCTGGACTTGAGACGGAGCGAGCAACTCCGTGTCCTTCCGGCGAACCGGAAGAAGCTACATCCTGCTTGGCCTTGCTCCCGGTGGGGTTTGCCTGGCCAGCGACATTACTGCCACTGCCGGTGGTCTCTTACACCACCGTTTCACCCTCACCACACACCAGACTTTACATCTGGTGCGGGCAATCTACCTCTCTGTTGCACTTGCCGTCGGGTTTCCCCGCCCGGCTGTTAGCCGGCACCGTGCTCTGTGGAGTGCGGACTTTCCTCGAGCAGGTCATTATTTCATAACCTGCGCGCGATCACCCAGCCAACCTGGTCTGCCGATCCTAGCATTGCGCCAGTCCAGCGTCAAGAGGCAGGCAGGCGCCAATTCCAGTACTGTACAGCAATGATTCTCTGGCACTGCCCTACCCCTCGTTACTGTTACTTTACCAGCATCTGATTATAATTATGTTATATTGGACTGGCTTTAGCAGCCCTGATTCATCCTGACCCTTTGCCCTTATCAGGCTATTTTATGAGTGAAGTTGAGTTCAACAACCAGCTTGCACCCACCTCTGAACAGCGCGGCGCGCTGCTCCTGGTTGTCGCCGCCTTATTGCTGTTGATGGGGTTCTATGCTCTCAGCGACCCGCAGCGGCTGGCCCATGACCCTGCGCTGGGGTTGGCTGACTATGCTGGCTATACGCTTTGCCACCGCCTGACGGGGCACTCTTTCCACGTGGCCGGCCGCCAACTGCCGCTATGCGCTCGCTGCACCGGCATGTACCTGGGCATTTTCATCACCTTTGTCACCTTACTGTTGGCCGGGCGCGAGCGACGCGCCGAATTCCCCTCCCTGCGCCTGTCGCTGCTCCTCCTGGGCTTCGTGGGCCTGATGGGAATCGACGGCCTCAACTCCTACAGCCACTTCTTCCCCGACGCGCCACACCTCTATGAACCGCAGAACTGGTTGCGGCTAACCACCGGCATGGGCACAGGCCTGGCGATGGGCCTGTTCGCCTTCCCCTCCCTATCCCAGACGCTGTGGCGCCGCCCCGACTACCGGCAGACGCTCACCTCCCGCGCCGAGTTGGGCGGCCTGTTCCTGCTTGCCGCGCTCGTTGTCCTGCTTGTCCTCAGCAACCTTGAGCCGCTTCTATACGTATTGGCTATTACAAGCGCTATGGGCGTCGTCATCATTCTCACTGTGCTCAACACGGTGATGCTTCTCATTCTGACGCGCCGTGAAGGAAAGGCGACCGGCTGGCGCACCGCCTTGCTGCCGTTGGCCATTGGACTGGCCTTCGCGCTTACACAGATTGCGGTGCTGAGTTTCGTGCGCTACACGCTGACCGGAACGATGACCGGCTTTCCCGGCTTACAGTAAAAACAGCAGCCCATTTGCGCCTGCTGTGAGGAGGAAACAGGTTATATGGAGACCCTTGCGGCGCTTACTGGTCTCAGTGCTGCCTTTGGCCTGGCCAGCAGCGCCGGGCTGAATGCGTATATCCCACTCTTAATCGTGGCTCTGGCTTCGCGATTGCCGGCCAGCCAGCCGCTACTGAATCTGTCTGAGCCATACAATCTGCTTGGGCACTGGGCTGTCATCGTCGTCCTGGTCGTCTTGCTGCTGATCGAGATGACCGTAGATAAGATTCCGGCCGTGGACACCATCAACGATGTGATCCAGACCGCGTTCCGGCCGGCTGCGGGCGCTATTCTTTTCGCCGCCAACGCCAACGTCATCACCGAGATTAACCCGTTCCTGGCCCTGTTCGCCGGCCTTCTGGTGGCCGGCGGCGTACACGCCACCAAAGGCATCGCGCGGCCCGTCGTCACGGCAGGCACAGCAGGAACCGGCAACTGGCTGGTCAGCACACTCGAAGATATTACAGCCGTCTTTGTCTCAATCCTCTCTGTTCTCTTACCCATACTGGCCCTTTTGTTGTTTGTAATTCTCGTCGTTTCTGTGTTACTCTACCGTCGCCGACGGCGTCGCCAGTTCGCCGGGAGCCGGTAACCCTTTACACACCATTCACAAAACCCTTTCAGGAGGAATATTCCATGTGGGACAGAATTCTTGGGGTGTTCAAATTAGATGTGGCGACGTTTGAAGAGATTGAACATGATACGACCGCCACAACCCAGGCCGCCATCGTGGTGCTGATCGTAGCCCTGGTTGCCGCTATTGGCAGCGGTATCGGCGCTACTATTGCTGATGGAAACTTCATCAGCAGTTTCATCGGTCAGCTAATCACTACGTTTGTCGGTTGGCTAATCTGGTCAGCGGTAACCTACTTCGTAGGTACTTCGTTGTTCGGCGGAAAGGCCACACTGGACGAGATGCTGCGCGTGATTGGCTTTGCCTACGCACCACAGATACTGGGCATCATCCCCTGTATCGGCGCCATCATCGGCTTCATCTGGACCCTCATTGCCGGTTTCATCGCCGTACGCCAGGGGCTGGACCTCGACAATGGTAAGGCGTTCCTGACCATCGTTGTCGGCGCCATCGCCTATGCCATTCTTCTCGTCATTCTGGGCACTGTGTTTGGTCTCGGCGGGGCGTTCCTCAGCTCCGTCTTCTAAGAATCGGGGCCTCGCAACCCTGACAACCATAGTGGCTGAAAGTTGAGAGATCCGTCCCTCGTGGCGGATCTCTTTTTTGCTGTCAGGGCAACGTGCTAATCGCTCTCAATAAGGCAGGTTGCCTTCACCGGCCAGGGTAACAATCTCCTGCAATGCCCTACGCGCCCGGCGGCGCTCGCTGTCCGGCAGCTCCAATTCAGCAAACTCATCCTCATCCATCACCGTTACATCGCCTTGCGCTGTCACCCACACGTCGAGCGCCAGGTCGTCGCTGCGCACAGAATGGTCGTCAATGTGCGCCGGTCGGGTCACGTTACAATACCAGCCCTTGTGGCTGCCATCGGCCACACTGTACACAGAGAACACGTTATACCAGCGGTCGCTATAGAACGTTTCCACGAAGCGGTCCCCCCGCTCCAGAACCGCAGGCCCCAGGTCCACATAGTCACGGTCGAAATAGGCTTCCACCTGCAGGCAATTCTCTCCGCGCTTCAGGAGCGATGCAGGATAGCTCCACACCTCTCGCCCCTTTTCGTCGTGTTTGTAAACGGTGATTTCATTCATCATACTGTTCCAGCTCCCGTCATGCTGAACAAAGGTGAAGCATCTCCGCAGAACCGCCGGTGAGTGTGACGGTACTCCTTGCCAACGAGCATGCGGAGACCCTTCGATGCCTCAGGGTGACGGATTGATAGGCTGCTACAGAATTGTCCATTCCGTCATGCTGA